>JBIKIS010000065.1:0-10820 GCA_044361485.1 Sediminibacterium sp. | reverse complement strand
AAGATCGGGTGTAACCTGAGTTGGCACATTTTTGTTAGTATTGATTTCGGTGAAATCTTTAGTACAGGCATTTAAAACTATCAGTGAAAATGCTGTAAGAACGATGTATATTCTTTTCATGATTGTAGATTGAAAAATTAAAATTTAAAACTAAGGTTTACACCAAAGCTTCTTGAAGAAGGAATGGACATGTGTTCAATACCAGGTAGTGCTGTACCACCAGTGAATGACATAACTTCAGGGTCAACATGCGGAACATTTGACCATAGTGCTAAATTTCTGCCTACGATGCTTAGTGTAGCCCCCTTAAATGGTGAATTTCTTAAAAATTTTGGTGGGAAATTGAAACCAACTTGTAGTTCCCTAAGTTTAGCAAAAGATGCATCATACATCACACCTTCAGCAATATTTCTTCCTGCTGTCCAAGCAGTGTGCCACTCTCTTGCTGTTCTTTTAACATCATTAGGAACGAACTGACCATTTACAACCATTACACCTTTTCCAATAACACCATTTCCTGGCTTGGTTAAATCGTAACCATCTGCACGACCTTCTAAACTTTCAATTATGATACCACCTTCTCTTCCGACTGTTTGTGTATGAGAATATAATTTACCGCCCATTCTAACATCAAATAAGAAACTAACTTTAAAATTCTTATAGTTGAAAGTATTATTGATACCCGCTAACCAATCTGGATTGTAGTTACCCATTTTAATTCTGTCAGTTGTTCTAACTGGTCTACCATTACTAAATACCATTTGACCAACAAAATTTCCAGTAGCATCATAATATGCACCATTAGGGTTTGTATTTTGAACCCTTGCAAAACCAATACCATACATATCACCCATTCTTTCACCTACTCTAGCCTCAATACTTACACTTCTACTTGCCATTACTAGATTAGTAAGACCATCAGAAAGTTCAATTACTTTACTTCTATTGGTTGAAAAGTTGATATCTACATTCCATTTCAATCCATCATTTTTACCTACGATTGGAACCAAATTTAACATGGCTTCAAAACCATAGTTTTTGATGAGACCGGCATTAATAGAACGAGTGCTATATCCTGATGTTTGAGATAATGGAATATTGATGATTTGGTTTTTGGTATTACTTTGATAGAAAGTTAGATCTAAACCAATACGGTTATTTAACATCTTAACTTCTGTACCAATTTCAAACGAAGTACTAATTTCCGGCTTTAACGATAAATTAGCCAAACGATCTGTTTCTCCATAAATTTGAGCTGTACCAAAAGCTGTGCTTGGGTTGTATGCCTGTGTAAATGTGAATGGATCTGTATCGTTACCCACCTGAGCTAAACTACCTCTTACTTTTGCAAAATTTACAAAGGATGGTAATTTAACCATATCACTAACCACTGCACTTAAGGCAGCAGAAGAATAAAAGAAAGAATTTTGTTCGTTACCTAACGCTTTAAGTTCGGCTGGAAGTGTAAGTGCACTACTCCAATCGTTTCTTCCTGTTACTTCTAAAAATAAATAGTTTTTATAAGAAAGTTGAGAAGCTCCATATAAACTATTCACTCTTTTTTCAGTTAAGCTTTGAGAAACATCAACAGGAACCCTGTTATTGGTTAATCGATAAATACCTGGAATATTTAATTGTCCTGCATTTATTTCGTTGAAATCACTCTTTTGCTTTGTTTGGTTGCCACCAACTGAACCAGAAATTGTAAAATCATTAGATACCTTTTTATTTGCAGATAATAAGAAATCACTATTTCTTTCTTCTGTTATAACCCTCGCCTCACGGTATTGTCCAAAAGGAAAACGCTGGGTACTAAATGCTCTTTTATAAGATCTTAGCTCTGAAGCATAATCTGTAGCAGTTCTCAACTGTAAATTCAACCAACTAGCTAATTCATATTTTAGTGTGATGTTACCAATAATACGGTCAATTTCCTGTCCGTTGGTATTTTCATACATTGTTAAATAAGGATTGTCATGGTAATTGTAATTCCAGCTAAACTGTCTTCTACCATCTAGTCCAGGCATATATAAACGCTTCATATCTGCTAAATTCACAGACCTTGGAAACCAACTCGTAAATAAATACATGATGTTTTCTGTACCATAGCTAATAGAAGGTCTATTACCACTATTATTTTTTATGTAAGAAACAAAAGCACGTGCCGAAAATTTATCGGTTAAATTATATCCACCAGTAAATGACACTGTGTTTCTTTTTAAGTCTGTATTTGGTACAATACCTGTTTGATTTAAATTGGTATAAGACAATCTAAAATCACCTTCCTTATTGCTACCTACGATAGCAACGTTGTTTGTCATGGTTCTTCCCGTCTCAAAGAAATTGGCAACACCATCAATATCTGGAAGCCATGGAGTAGCAGTAATAACACTTCCTGCTGGTGCGTTTAAATCACCACCTAAAAAAGGAATTATTTGGCCATTAAAAGTTCTTGGAGAATTAAACTGAGGATAAGATTGGCCATTAAATGCCGGACCCCATCCTTCATCGGTACCATCTGTTAATCCTGCACCACCGCCATTAACAAAAGCAAATGGTCCACCGTTACCATTACCTTGTCCATATTTATTTTGAAATTCTGGTAATTTCAAAGCATTTTCGATCGTGTAATTACTATTAACTTCAACTCCAAGTCCTTTACTGCTTTTACCTGATTTGGTTTTAATAACAATAACACCATTGGCAGCTCTTGAACCATATAGTGCAGATGCTGCAGCTCCTTTTAATACGTTAATGCTTTCAATATCATCTGGATTAACAAAGCCAGCTCCGTTACCAAAGTCAACTTCCATATTACCACGACCGTTAGCACCTACAATGGAGTTACTAATAGGTACACCATCGATAACATATAAAGGCTGATTTTTATTTAAATCTACAGATCTTTCACCTCTGATAGTTACCCTTGCAGAACCTCCGATACCTGAATTACCACCAACAACGGTAACCCCAGCAACCTTGCCAGCCAATTGACTCGCAACGTTTGATTCTCTAGCAACGGTTAAGCTTTCACCTTTAATTTCCTGTGAAGCATATCCTAATTTTTTCTTTTCACGCTTAATACCAAGCGCAGTAACTACAACTTCATCAAGCTCAGAGCTAGAAGGTTTAAGTTTGATATCCAACATTGAATTAGTAGCCAAAACTGCACTAGCACTGTAACCAATAGAAGAAATCATTAATTGATCACCAACATTTGCTAAAATAGAAAATGCACCTTGAGCGTCAGATACAACACTTAACTTGGTTTTACCCACGGTGATTGTTGCGCCAATAATTGGATTACCATTAGTAGCATCGGTTACTTTTCCCTTGATACTACTTTGCGCTGAAACAGAAATTTGAAGAAGCATAAAAGCAAACATGTAAAACGCCGCCTTTATGAAATGAATTTTTTTTCTCATGATAGTTAGGTATTTGAAGCGCAAACCTATTGCTAACATGTTACCAAATTGTGTTGTTAATGTTAACACAATAATTCACAGGTAAATATTTTTTAATGCAACTAAATTGTATACTTAAAACAAGGTTTCAAATCGAACGCAATAATAAATACTTAACATTAAGTTAGTAATAAATTAACTTAGATGAAGTGGCGCAATTATTGCAGAAAAAATCTAAAAATGAATGGGCATCAGTTTTGAATTCCTACTGAGCCTAAGCGCTGGTGTTGGCACTTTGATATAGTTTAACACGTGTGCAAGTGTTTGCCAGAAAGGCTTTTTAGGAAGTAAGCCCTTAAAATCGATATCTGGCGCCAAGTAAAATTCATACCCACCCTTACCCCAATCTGAAGTTCCACCAGGCATATTAATGTAATAGTTATTAAGCGTATTATCTACGCCAATTCCAACAGAAATACCAAGCCATTTGGGCCATTTACTTGATGGCTTATACCGGTGTGGATTATAGGTGAGCCAAAATGTAGAATTCATATAGTCGTCCTGAAAATTACTTTCACGCTTAATAAAATCGTAATAATAATTATCCTTGCGATAGTAACTATACTTGATATCTACTGCTTTTAAAAATTTACTTTTAGACTGAAAGTAGGGATAAAAACTTCCTAGAGAGCCGCTCATCCAGTCATATACACTAAAGCCCCAGGTAGGCGAATAACCATCTTTGATTTCAATAAAACCTTGTACCGCAGTACCTAACAAACCACCCCACAATAGTGACTGCGCCTCTGTTTTACCAGACCATCTAATACCGCGTGCAAAAATATCACTCGTAATTCTGGCGCCGTAAAAATGTCCAATTTTATCTAGGCTCTTTGCATAAATAGCGTCTCTTCCAAAATCAAAAGCTTGCGTAATTCTAGAACCACCGCCATCAAAATGAAAAGATTTTTTAGAATCGGCCCACCAGGCGTTATTAATGTAATGATAACTACCGTATAAAGCTAAAAGTGACGTAGCATTTACGGCTACAAAGCGTTTTTTATTGAGGGTGTCAGCGTTTTTAAAAAAAGGCGTTTTTGAAGGCACAAGTAAAGTGCTGTCACTATAAAAACCAGCATGAGCAGATGTTACACACAGTAAACTTATGATCCAAAAAATAAAACGCATACCCCTATTTTATGTTGTGCTATAAATATATACTATAATTCTTGCCAATTAAATGTATCGTCTATGATTTGTTGCTTATTTAATTGTAAATAATCCAAAAACGATGCAGCGGTTGGCGATAACTTTTTCCCTTTTAACCAGATAAGATTCCAGGTTGTTTTTACAGGAAGTCCTTTAACCTTAATTATTTGCAGCTCTTTATTCATAATTTCTTTTCGAATACCTATAAAGGGCATGATAGAATAACCAAGACCCGCTAGCAATGCTTGTTTTACAGCCTCATTGGAAGTGAGCTCCATTTTACGAAGCACCGTAATATTATTGGTTTGTAAAAACTTTTCCATCACCTGTCTTGTACCCGACCCTTCTTCTCTAAAAATGATGGGCAGGTTTTCAAACATTTTTTTTGCTGTTACATTGTCTTCTTGATTTGTTTCCCGCTTACCTACCAAATACAATTTATCTTCTAATAAATCCAACTTGTCAATGTCTAGTAAAGAAGGTAAAAAAGAAACGAGCCCAAAATCAATTTCATTATTTTTTAAACTTTCAAAAACCTTATTTTTATTGGTCACATCCATTACTAATTCTACGCCTGCATGCTGGCGCATGAATCCTGATAAAAAAAATGGCATCAAATACTTACCAGTAGATACCGCTGCTATTTTTAAACGGCCCGTTAGTTGATTTCTATACGCCAGCGATTTGTAATTGATGGCATAGACCTGATTGATGATATTTTCGGCAGCTTCGGCAATTTCTTTACCAAAGTCAGTGATGTATACCTTTCGCCCTATTACCTCAATTAATGGCACCCCAAATTGATCCTGAAAGTTTTTTAACTGAATAGATACCGCTGGCTGCGACAGGTTAAGTGCCTCAGCCGCCTTAGTTACGCTCTGTGTTTGCACCACTTTTAAGTATACCTGGAGCTGATTGAGGGTATAATTCATAAGTTTTATTTATGATTTAGATAACAAATATAAATAGAAATTTATGTATTTAAATGTGCAATTTTGCGGCACTAAAACAAATAGCAATGACTAGAATAACAGTAGCAAAAGGCGATGGCATTGGACCAGAAATTATGAACGCAACCCTAAGCATTTTAAAGGCTGCAGGAGCGAAATTTGAAATTGATGAGATAGAAATTGGAGAAAAAGTGTTTTTGGCTGGAAATACGGCTGGTATTGCACCCGAATCTTGGGATATCATTAGAACCAATAAAGTATTTTTAAAATCACCCATTACAACACCACAGGGTGGCGGCTACAAAAGCTTAAACGTTTCTACAAGAAAATTTTTAGGCCTTTACGCTAACATAAGACCTTGTATGAGCTTGCATCCGTTTGTAAAAACGAAGCATCCCATCATGGACATTTTGATTGTAAGAGAAAATGAAGAAGATTTATACGCAGGTATCGAACACCAACAAACAGACGAAGTAGTTCAGTGCTTAAAATTAATTAGCAGACCTGGTTGCGAAAAAATTATCAGATATGCTTTTGAATATGCAAAACAACAGAACAGAAAAAAAGTAACCTGCTTTACTAAAGACAATATCATGAAACAAACAGATGGTTTGTTTCGTAAAGTATTTAATGAAATAGCAGCAGAGTATCCTAATATCCAAAACGAACACTGGATTATTGATATTGGAGCAGCAAAACTTGCCGACACACCAGAAGTGTTTGACGTAATTGTAATGCCTAATTTATACGGCGATATTTTAAGCGATGTAGCAGCTCAAATTACAGGATCGGTAGGGCTAGCAGGCTCTGCAAATATTGGTGAAGAGTGCTCCATGTTTGAAGCTATCCATGGTTCTGCACCAGATATTGCTGGAAAAAATATTGCAAACCCATCTGGTTTATTACAAGGCGCCATTATGATGCTAAATCATATTGGACAGGCTGACGTAGCAGAACGCATTCAAAATGCATGGCTTAAAACCCTTGAAGACGGAACCCATACCCCAGATATATTTAAAGAAGGTACCAGCAAACAAAAAGTTGGTACTGCCGAGTTTGCAACGGCTGTGATTGCCAATCTAGGACAAAAGCCATCGGTACTTAAAGCAGTAAGCTACTCTGATAATTTAGCGATTGAATTACCTAAGTATCAACGAAAAGAACCTGCTACAAAAACATTAGAAGGTGTAGATCTTTTTGTACACTGGGGCGGATCAGACCCAAATGAATTAGCAGGTAAAATTCAACAACTAGAGAGTAAAGGCATCTACCTTTCTATGATTACCAACAGAGGCATTAAAGTATGGCCTGATGGATTTAGAGAAACATTTTGCACAGACCATTGGAGATGTAGGTTTAAAGCAAAAAATGGCGAACAAATGTATAAAACAGATATCATTGAACTTTTAGAAAAAGCCATTGAAGAAGACATTGATGCTATTAAAACTGAGAACCTGTATGCATTTGACGGAACTGCTGCATACTCATTAGGTCAGGGCCAATAATATTTAATAAATCAAAAATTAGATCATGGAAAACAGCAATAAAGTAACACTCATTGATGGCACATTTAATGTAGCAGAAGCAAAAGATGTATTAATGAACATGTTTACGATGAAAATAAATTTTCATTCGCAAAAAAATGTAAGTCACGTAGAGCGCTTTGGAAAAACAGATAATGCTGCTTTAGAAAAAGTAGCTTTTTTGAAATCAGAACTAGCAAAACTTGAAACTTTAATTGAACATGCTGGTAACAACAATACAACATTAAAAATCACCTCAGCCATTTATATTGATTATATCAATGAACCAGCATAATTTTTTTGAAGGCCGGTCAATTGTTATAGCAACCAAGCATAAAAAACAAAATGCAATGGCGGTACTACTCGAAAAAGAGTTAGGTGTTAGTTGCATTGTGCCCGAAAATTTAGACACCGATATGCTCGGTACTTTTAGTGGCGAAATTGAAAGGGAATTAAGCCCACTAGATGCTGCCAGACAAAAGTGCTTGCTTGCCATGGAGCTTACAGGCACCGATTTAGCGGTAGCGAGTGAGGGGTCTTTTGGCGCCCACCCATTACTTTATTTTTTACCTGCCAACGACGAATTACTTATTTTCATAGATCAAAAAAATGAACTAGAAATTGTAGTACGTGAAATTTCTACAAAAACAAATTACAATGCCAAAGAAGTAAGTTCCGAAGAAGACTTATTGGCATTTGCACAAAGTGCTCAATTCCCAAGCCATGGTCTTATTTTAAAAGATAAAAAAGAGGGATTCACTTCCATTGCAAAAGGGATTGTCAATACCAAAGAATTGCTTGAAGCTTTTGCAAAATTTAAGCAGAGCCATGAAACGGTTTATGTAGAAACTGATATGCGCGCGCATTTGAATCCATCTAGGATGCAGGTAATTGAGGAAACCACAGAAAAACTAATCAAAAAAATAAAGACTACCTGCCCTAGTTGTCATACGCCCGGATTTGGAATTAAAGATTCAACGCCTGGATTGCCTTGCGAAAACTGTAAAGCACCTACAAAAAGCACTTTATTTCATGTATATGCTTGTCAAAAATGCAATCATACACAGGAAGCCTATTTTCCCAATGGCAAACAAGAAGAAGATCCTACCTACTGCGATAGGTGCAATCCATAAACAATCATTATGCAAACAAATGCGATCGAAGCTGCTGTAACAGCGTTAAAAAACAATGAAATTATTGGATTGCCAACCGAAACAGTATACGGATTAGCAGGTAATGCCTATAGCGAGATAGCCGTTGAAAAAATATTTGCTTTAAAAAATAGGCCACATTTTAACCCACTTATTGTTCATATAAAATCGGCGGCAGCACTTACACTGGTTGCTAAAAATATTCCATCGGTAGCCCTGCAATTAGCAGATGCATTTTGGCCCGGTCCGCTAACACTAGTTTTAGAAAAACAAAATCACATACCAGACCTAGTTACGGGAGGGAAAAATACAGTTGGCGTTAGGGTACCCAACCATCCTGTTGCACTTGAACTATTAGAGCAATTAGATTTTCCATTAGCCGCACCAAGCGCCAATCCATTTGGATCGATTAGCCCCACTACTGCAAAACATGTAGTGGATTATTTTACAGACTCGCTTACTATTGTTTTAGATGGAGGTAGTTGTGATAAAGGTATAGAGTCTACGATTATTGGATTCGAAAATGGACAAGCTATTTTGTACAGACAAGGTAGTACCAAAGTGGAAGACATTGAAAAAATTACAGGTCCCTTACAAATACGCGTTCATGCAAACAACGAATCGGTAGTAGCGCCTGGCATGCTGTCAAAACACTATGCACCGAGTACAACAACAAAATTAACCAGTGATATTACTTCGATCATTCAAAAATATTCGGATAAACGAATTGGTGTTTTACAATTGAGCCCTAGCACCCTACCAAGCTTTGTGATAGCTATAGAAACACTTTCACAAACTGGAAATTTGGAAGAAGCTGCTAAAAATTTATATGCAGCCATGCACCGTTTAGACCATCAAAACCTAGATTTCATCATTGCCCAAAAAATGCCAGCGGTTGGCATGGGCATTGCCATAAACGATAAACTAGAAAGAGCTGCAACAACATGAAATACCTAATAAAAAATATAGCCGTAGTTAATGAAGGAAAAACATTTTATTCCGATGTTCTCATTAACAACCAGCGCATAGAAAAAATTGCAAGTAGTATAAACCTACCTGCTAACGCAGATGTAAAAGAAATAAATGGCGAGAACTTGCATTTACTTCCTGGATGTATAGATGACCAGGTGCATTTTAGAGAGCCTGGTCTAACCCATAAAGCAACCATTGCCTCTGAGTCAAAAGCCGCTGCGGCAGGCGGTATCACGTCTTTTATGGATATGCCAAACACCATTCCAAATACGCTAACGCAAAAATTATTAGAAGAAAAATATGCGATTGCATCTGAATCATCGGTGGTTAATTATTCCTTTTTTATGGGTATCAACCAAGATAATTTAGAAGAAGCATTACTAACGGATCCGGAAAATGTATGCGGCATTACAGATGATGGCCTCTACTTTAACAACGACCATGGTATACTAGCCAACTATCCTGATTATTTAGAAAAATTATTTGCAAGAACCTCCATACTAACAGCCCTTCATAGTGAAGATGACAGTATTATTAAAACCAATACGGACAGGTACAAAAAAGAATATGGCGACAATATTCCATTTAACCACCACCACCTCATTAGAACAGAAGAAGCCTGCTTTGTTGCAACACAAAGAGTGTTAGAGATTGCCAAAAAACACAATAACCGCCTTCACTTTTTTCATATTTCTACCCAAAAAGAAGCAGCACTATTTGAGCAGCAGCAAAACATTAGAGATAAACGAATAACTGCAGAAGCTTGTGTGCACCACTTATGGTTTACAAACAATGATTATGAAAATTTAGGCGCTCATATAAAATGGAATCCTTCCGTTAAAACACAGCAGGATAAAGACGGGCTTATCCAAGCTTTAATCGATAATAAAATAGATATTATTGCCACAGACCATGCACCACATACGATAGAAGAAAAAAGCGGCAACTACACAAAAGCCATGTCGGGCGGGCCGCTCGTGCAACACGCGCTACCTGCTCTACTAGAGTTATTCCACCAAAAAAAAATACCGCTTCAAAAAATCGTAGAAAAAACAAGCCACCATGTGGCTGAAATTTACAGATTAAAAGAGCGTGGCTACATTAGAGAAGGCTATTTTGCAGATATGGTGATTGTGGACCTCAACAATAGTTGGACTGCAACGAAAGAAAACACGTTGTACAAATGCGACTGGTCACCATTTGAAAATTACCCGTTTAAAAGTAAAGTGATCAAGACCTTTGTGAACGGGCAGCTCGTTTATGATAATGGAGGCTTTGCTGAAAATAGTAGAGGGATGCGGTTGAAGTTTGAGAGAGAGAGATAGGCATTTTGGATTGTCAATGCTACGCATTGTCATCCCAGAAAGTCCCCGGATTGTCAACTCACTTTGTTCGTTGACTTCCCTAAATAAATAGGATTGCTGTCGCTACGCTCCAGCATCCCAAAAATTCTCTTTGACCAAAGTCTTTGAAAGCTTACTGATGAATTAAAATTTCATCAGTAAGCTTTTGCTTTTAAAACGCTCATTTGCTCATTCAAGCAAGCTTGATTCGCAACTTCGCATTTTAAAAGACTTCGCAGAGAGGAAGGGATTCGAACCCTCGATACGT
>JBIKIS010000188.1:0-3378 GCA_044361485.1 Sediminibacterium sp. | reverse complement strand
GCCAACTTCACAAATTTATCGTGTAAATGCCGATCATTTATTCCCGTATAATTTATACGGTGGTCAGCAAGATAATAGTTCCATCAAAATGGCAAGTCGGGTAACAAACGGTTACCGCATTTCCGACAAAGATTGGACAAGCACCGCGGGTGGAGAATCTGCATTTGTTGCATTTGATCCAAACAATCCAGTCATTACCATGGGCGGATCTTATCAGGGTACTATTGAGGCCTATAATAATGTTACCAAAGAAGGTGTGAATATTATGGAGCACCCAGTGCAATACCAAGCGCTTCAGCCAAAAGATATGAAGTACCGTTTTAATTGGAATGCACCCATTGTGTATGATCCATTAGAGCCAGGAGCGTATTACCATGCGGGGAATATTTTATTTAAAACCACCGATTTGGGTAAAACTTGGAAAGCCGTTTCTCCAGATTTAACCAGACATGATACCACCAAAATGGGTATTAGTGGTGTTCCTTATACCAACGAAGGTGCAGGTGGCGAAAATTATTGTACCATTAGTTATGTAGCGATATCAGAAAATGAAAAAGGCGTTATTTATACAGGTAGTGATGATGGACTTGTATACCTAACAAAAGATGGCGGCAACAATTGGACAAATATTACCCCTAAAAATTTAGAGGAGTCTTTAATTAATGCGATTGACGTTTCTAGCGTTAACAAGGGTACTGTATATCTTGCTGTAAATAAATATAAAGTAAATGATTTCACACCTATTATTTATAAAACAACTGATTATGGTGCTTCTTGGAAACAAATATCGAACGGTATACCTTATGGTGCGTTTGTAAAAGTGGTAAGAGAAGATCCTACTAATCCTAAAATTTTATATGCTGGAACAGAAACCGGATTTTATATTTCATACAATGGTGGCGACAATTGGAAGCAACTCCAATTAAATTTACCCGTAGTTCCTATTACAGATTTAAAAGTGCATGAAAATCATTTGCTGGCATCTACACAAGGCAGGGCATTTTGGATTTTAGACGATTTAGAACCTATCAGACACTATAGCAAAGACACGGCAAAAAGTAATTTATTTGCCGTATCCAATCCACACCGTATTTCTGGTGGTAGTATTTTAGACTATGGCAATCTAACTGATAAAAATGGCAAACCCATTAATACACTAGCAGCCAACCAAGCAAGTGGTGCCGTTATTTATTACACGGTTCATGCAGCAGATACTGCAGCCGAAAAAGCCAAGCTTGTTTTTTATGATGCGACAGGAAAAGTGGTTAGAACTTTTTATGCCAATACTCCAAGTAATAAAACAAGTAACAATAAAAATGAAAATGATCCAGAGCTAACTGTACATGCTGGCTTAAACCGTTTTGTTTGGGATTTACGTGAGGAATCGATTGCATCTATTCCAGGCGTATTTATAGAAGGAAGTTATGACGGTGCACGCGTGGTGCCTGGAGCATATAAGGTTGCACTCCATATCGATACACTAGTTTACGAACAAAGCTTTCAGGTACTACCAGATCCACGTATTAAAGCTACTGCTGCAGCCTATCAAGAGCAGTTTAACCTTTTACAAAATATTGCTGCAGATGTAAATGATATTCATGTATCAGTTGTGCGTATGCGCAATTTACAAAAGCAATTATCTGGTATTGTTGAGCGTATCGAAAATAATGATGCTTTTAAAAGTATTGTTACCCTTGCAGATTCAATCAACGATAAAATAGATGCGTGGGAAAGCAAGCTCATTCAAACAAAGTCTGAATCAAATGACGACGTCATTAACTTTGTAAATAAGCTAACTGCTAATTATATCTTTTTAAGAGGTGAGCTTGATACAAATACGCCCCATGTAACATCAGGGCATGTACAAAGGTTCAAAGAATTAAATAACGAATGGCTTATTTATAAAGCGGAACTCAACGCTATACTTGAAAAAGACATCAAAAACTTTAACGAAAAGTGTAAGGCCTTACAGCTAGCGCACGCTTCTCTTATTGATTAATAGTACCACTAGCCCATTTAAGTCCGTAATACGATTTTACAATTTTGAACTGCAGAGAAATGAGTTTCTCTGCAGTTTCAATTACTTTATTTTCCCTGGCGTTTACGACAAATAAGTTGCTATCTCCATTATAAAATTTAATAAGCTCACCTTTTAGTAAGGAATTGGTATTATTGTTAATGACAAATAATGTTTCTAACTGATTTTTAAGGAAAATATTCTCGTTACTGTATGTTTTAACCTTGTTTTGAACCTCTATTTTTTTTGCTGCAAAAGCTAAGTTTGTTTCTTCAATTTTTAGTTTTGCTTTTCTGTATTCGCCACGACCTTCTCTCAAAAACAAAGGCATTTTAAAATCTACACCAAACTTATAGTTGTTTTGGTAAAACTGTGCGCCAGCGTCTTTAAAGACGTTATAGTTTTGGTTTAAAATGTTTGACTTAACATTTAACATTGGAAGCAGTGACTGAAATTTTAATTTCTTTTCAATGAGTAAGTTGTTTATTTTATACTCATAAGCGCGTACTTCTGGGTTTTGTAAAATGGATAAACTAATTAAGTCTCCAATTGCATTTTCAATAGAAATTTTTTTGCTATCGAGTGTGTCAGGAATCATTGTAGGACTCAATTGTAAGGCACTATCCTGATTGTCCCACAAAAAATAAGATAATTCAATGCCTGCATTTGTGAAAAGCAATTCAGCATTGTTTTCTAAAATTTTTAATTGTTGTAATTGTGTAAGTGCTTCAAGTGTATCTAGCGAGGCTCTTTCTCCGTTGTTAAAAGCAATTTTTGTGATGTTAAATCTATTGTTAGACGTAATAACATATTGATTGTATAATTTTAACAATTGGTACTGTGCCGCCCACTTCCAATATTGTAAACTGGCATCTAATAGGAGATTATTGACAATTGATTGTTTCTCTTGCTCACTAGCTAAGATTAAATTTTTTGCTTGTAATACCGCAGCTCTACGCCTATCAATCACTAAGTTTTTAATTACAGGTACGCTAATTCCTAGGTAGCTACTTTGTCCTTTAGAAACTTCACTATTTAGAAATTGTCCTTTATTACTTTCTATGCCAGTGCTAATATCTATACCAGCCCAAGTAGGAATTTTTAATTCTGTATTCTGATAATTGAAATAATTTTTCCCATCAAAGGTTTTCATGTCTGATTGAAAACCAATAGTGGGGTCAAAGTTTGACCGAGCAATCATAGCATCGGCGCTTGCCTTATCTACAACAATTGAAGCTTGTTTACTTAGGGGATGGTTTTTTTTAACTTGATCTATAAACTCGTTATAGCTAAGTTGCTGACCAAATCCCTTGGAGCATATAAATAGTAGGAATATTATTTGTTTTAGATACCTCATTTTT
>JBIKIS010000187.1:0-3393 GCA_044361485.1 Sediminibacterium sp. | reverse complement strand
ATAACCCAAAATCAAATAGAGCAAAAGTTCCTATCCAGCAATTTAAATTAACCTACAGGTGGCTTATTTTATTAGAAGTAACCACGGCTATTTTGATCATTAATTTTTTTCTACTAAGCCTCAGCTTATCAAAGCAAACGGTAACTGCTACTATGGTCAATGCTCAATTTACCCACTTTTTTAGCGGCATTGCTTATTTTTGCATGTCCTTTATGTTATTGTTATTCCCCAGAATTTTATATGGGATGCCTATATATACTGCCAATACTATAACAGAAATTAGCAGTCAGGAGAAGCTAAAAAAGGAAACTAACCCCATAGTTGAACCTATAAATATTGTGGCGGAGGTTCAATTACCCCAAGATGATCCATTTTATGAGCTGGTAGATAAAATAAATACATACCTCACCAAAGAGGAGCCCTATGTAAATCCAGATTTTACAATCAATGAATTAGCGGTGGCATTAAAAGTCCCTGTTCACCATTTGTCTTATTGCCTAAATACCTTAATGAATGTAAAATTCACCACTTTAAGAACACAGCTACGCATACAATATGCCGTCAAACTACTGGATTCAGGTCAGGCAGATGAACTTTCGATGGATGGAATAGGTAAAAAGTCGGGATTTTCGACACGCTCCAACTTCTACAATGCCTTTAAAACCGAAACAGGAATGACACCTTCGGAGTACCTGGAACGTAAAAATAAATAGGAAATAACCTATCCTGTTATCAACTTTTGTACCTCTTTTATTTGGTCCTTGGCTATAAAATATTCGAAGTAACGCTTGTCTGTTTCGCTTCTTACGCTGAGCACCAATTGAATATCTTGGCTGGTAGCATATTTAAAGCGCTCATTAATTCCATTAATGACATCACTTCTCACCTTTTTTTGCATCCCCACATTTTTGTCTTTGATACCAAGTACATAGTTAATATCATTGATGGTAGCCGTTGCTCCCACCAAAGACTTTTCAATTAAAAGGTCGATGAGTGAAAGTTCGGTTTGATTAAAGGAAACATCTAGTTTTTTAATACCTACATTAAAAGTTTCAACAGCTTTTTTATGATCCTTTTTAGAAGGAACCTTAAAAAAATACCAAAGTGACACGATAAATAAGAACAAACTAACTAAAAGCGGCCAAATAGTTCCGAGCTCAATATCATTACCCCACAGTGCATCCGGCTCTTTTTCAAACTTTGATTCATCAATAACAATGGTATCCAGTGTCCCGGTAGAAGGGAAATAGCTGTACAAAATACCTTCTTTATAATACTGAATACTTGAATTGTCGAGCCTGTTAATGCTTTGGGCAAGTGTTCGATTGGTGTTTTTAGATACAGAATTATTTAAATAATTAAACCAGTATACATCTTCCCCATCCGAAATAAAGTACCCCGACTGGTTGTATATCTTGGTTTTTGCATTTTTGATAATGCTTAAATAATTGGCTTTTAATTTCCCAATCTTCAACCAGTCCCAGGTTTTGCAATCCAAATACATGACACCGTCAATAATTTTACCGGCTGCACTCTGAAATCCTTTAAGTCCCGAGTTAATCAATTGCTGATAAGGTATATAAAGGGCATTTTTTGATACATCAAACCAGCTACTACCAGGAAAAATTGGGTTATACACTTCTACATTGGTAGGAAATACATCCCATTCGCCATCTTTAAAATTAAAGCCCCTAACAGTGCCATTGGTTTTCCAGAAGCCATAGCCACCATGGTTAAATATGTTTTCTCCACTTGTAAAATAAAAGGCGCCTAAATTATAATTGATATTTTCATTGCCGTCTATTCTTTTAAAATACAACAGGGAATCGGTGGCGGCAACTTGCTGATACAGCCTACCGGCCCCAGAAATAGCGATGTAAAAATGCTTGTCTGTTTTGATAGCAACCTGCTCTCTAATTCCTAAAACCGGATGATCAAAATGAACAAAAGACTGTGCTGGACCTCTAAGTATCAAGGAAGTTGCAGATCCCTGAACCAATTTTTTAAAAAACAGGCTGTTTTTGATGGTTACCAATGAAGAAGTATCTAATGGAACACCCAAAGAATCGGTTGATACTATTGTAGGACTTTGTGAAAATCCGGCAACACTAACAAAAAAAGTAGAAAGTACAGCTAAAAGTAATTTTTTCATAAATGTTTGATTTTCAATGTTTAAATAGGACATGTAACCTATTTTTTACATTTGAATTCTTAACAAATATAGGAAATTACCTATTATCTAACCTGTTATTTCACCTAGTTTAATGAGGCAGTAGCAAGGGTGCTAGATATTCGTGTCATAATACCGTCAATATGTTTATACACACCGGGGGGATGTTGTATAGATGTAGAGACGGTATTTTTTATAGTACAGCTTAGTCTTGATTTCTACGCTGGCGTCTATAAATAATAATGATGATGGCTAAAATGCCAAAGATGATTGGAAATGTCATACTCTAAGATACTAATTATTATGAGATTATTCGCCATAAAGCCCTTTTTCGCAGGCGTAGGTAACAAGTCCAGCCATTGATTTAACACCCATTTTTTGCATCACCCTAGTTCGGTGACCTTCAACTGTGCGCTGGCTTAAATATAGGGTACAAGCAATTTCTTTGCTTATAAAGCCTTTGCAAATGAGCGTGATAATGTCTTTTTCTCTTTCTGTAAATACGACTAAGTGCTCTTTACTACCCGATTGAAACTTTTCGATAAGGTCTTTAACCTGTTTATTACTCTCGGTACAAAAGTAGGACCTGTTATTAAAGACCGCCACAATGGCCTGTTCGATATCATCCTTGTCGGCATTTTTCATGAGGTAACCGAGAGCCCCAGCATCCAGCATTTCCATAATATGACTTTCTTGCCCAAACACCGAAAGGGCAATAACCTTGGCACCTGGGTGTCTTTTGCAAAGTTCCTTGGTTGCCATTACCCCGTCCATTACAGGCATCGAAATATCTATTAAAAATACATCGGGGGTATACCTGTCTGCAACGGCAAGTAAATCCAATCCATTTTCGGCTTCGCCAATAAGTTCGATCCCATCAATACTAGCCAATAACATTTTTAAGCCGCGTCTAAATATGATATGATCGTCGGCAATCAGCACTTTAATTTTTTGAGCTAGCATAGGAGATGGTTTAGGTTATATAAAATTTAACATATGCAATATGACTGCAATAAATATTGAATGGATATAGAAAAACACTGAATTATAACTGCATGAAACACGTAGATTAACTTATCAACGATTGAAGGGAGGATGCGTTCTAGGGTTTATCTTGCGGCTATGCAACAGTATTTAGCAGGACTTAATGATCCGCAAAAAGAAGCGGTATTACATGTGAACGGACCACTCATGATTGTGGCAGGTGCAGGTAGTGGGAAAAC
>JBIKIS010000064.1:0-11017 GCA_044361485.1 Sediminibacterium sp. | reverse complement strand
CACAACGTGGTTTGATGATGATGGTTGGTCAACGTAAGCGCTTATTGGCTTATATGCAAAAGCATAACCTACAGGGCTATCGTGCTCTAATTGAAAAACTAGGTTTAAGAAAGTAATTTTTCTTTACTAATGATACTGCTATTCCCAACTGCTTATTAAAACGGTTGGGAATAGTTATTTCTATTGGTACCTAATTTTTTGATTCATTCATTACCCAATCAACACAATTTTATGTTATCACAACCAATAAGTGTAAGTTTTGATCTTGGCGGCGGTCGTCAAGTTTCTATCGAAACTGGCAAGCTTGCGCGTCAAGCAGATGGATCAATTACCGTTCGTCAAGGTAATTGCGTTTTATTAGCAACCGTTGTTGCCAATAAAGATCCAAAAGAAGGACAAGATTTTTTCCCATTAAGCGTAGACTACCAAGAAAAGTTTGCTTCTGCAGGCCGTATTCCTGGTTCGTTTTTTAAGCGTGAAGCGCGTTTAAATGATTATGAAATATTAACGAGCAGGTTAATTGACCGTGCTTTAAGACCTTTATTCCCTGAAGATTATTTGTGCGATGTACAAGTACTTGTAAGTTTAATTTCTAGTGATGCAGAAGTATTACCAGATTCACTTGCTTGTTTAGCTGCATCTGCTGCACTTGCAGTATCAGATATTCCAGTAAAAGAAATTATTTCTGAAGTGCGTATTGCACGTGTTAACGGACAGTTTTTAGTAAACCCTACACGTTCAGAACTTGCGCAATCAGATTTAGAATTCATTATTGCTGCTACCGAAAAAAACCTAATGATGGTGGAAGGTGAAGCAAAAGAGTGTTCTGAAGCAGATTTAATTAAAGCCTTAGAAATTGCACACGATGCAATCCGCATTCAAATTAAAGCGCAAGCAGAATTAAGAGCTAAAAAAGGTATTACAACTGTAAGAGATTACAAGAAGCCACCTCAATCAGAAGCCATTCAAGCTACAGTAAATGCTTTTGCTGCTAAGCGTGTGTATGAAATTGCGCGCAAAGGTTCTTCTAAAAATGAGCGTAGCGATGCTTTCAATGCATTAAAAGATGAGTTAATTGCTAGCCTTGGCGAAGACGTTACAGACTTAGACAAAAAATTAGCTAAAAAATATTACGAAGACCTTAAGTGGGAAGTTGTACGTAACATGATGGTTGATGAGCGTATCCGTTTAGACGGTCGTGCACTAGATCAAGTACGTCCACTTGCAATGGAAGTAGAACCACTTCCTACACCACACGGTTCGGCATTATTTACAAGAGGTGAAACACAATCTTTAACCACTGTTACATTTGGTACCAAACTAGATGAGTTGTTACAAGAAAGTGCTGCAAAATCTGAATACACACCATTTATTTTACATTATAATTTCCCTCCATTTAGTACAGGTGAAGTTAAAATGATGCGTGGTGTTGGACGTAGAGAAGTAGGACATGGTAACCTTGCTATGCGTTCTTTAAAGCAAATGATGCCTAAAGAAGATTACGCATACACGGTTCGTGTAGTGAGTGATATTTTAGAAAGTAACGGTTCGTCTTCTATGGCAACTGTTTGTGCGGGTTCATTGGCGCTAATGGATGCAGGTGTTCCTGTACCTAAGCACGTGAGTGGTGTTGCAATGGGTTTAATTTCTAGAGAAGATGGTAAATACGCCATCCTAACAGATATCTTAGGTGATGAAGATCATTTAGGTGATATGGACTTTAAAGTTACAGGTACCCGTGATGGTATTTGTGGCGTGCAAATGGATATTAAAGTAGACGGTTTAAGTATGGACATTATGCGTGAAGCTTTGGCTCAAGCGCGTACAGGTCGTTTACATATCTTAGATGCGATGTACGAATGTATGCCAGCGCACAGACCAGAAGTGAAGCCACATGCGCCACGTATGGTTAAATTAGTAATCGATAAAGAATTTATCGGTGCTGTAATCGGACCAGGTGGTAAAGTGATTCAAGAAATTCAGCGTGAAACAGGTACCACTATCAATATTGAAGAAGTTGGTAACACCGGTCATGTAAGCATTTTCTGTTCTGAAAAAGCAGGTCTAGAAAAAGCATTAGCATGGGTAAAAGGTATCACTGCTGTTCCTGAAGTAGGTGATGTGTATGAAGGTCCTGTTAAAGGCATTAAAGAATTTGGTGCATTTATCGAATTCATGCCTGGTAAACAAGGTTTATTACATATCTCTGAAATTAGCTGGTCGCGCCTAGAAACCATGGATGGCGTCTTCAAAGAAGGTGACATGGTGAAAGTTAAGTTGGTAGGCTTAGATCCTAAAACAGGTAAATTTAAGTTAAGCCACAAGGCCTTAATACCAAGACCAGGAGCTGAATAAGCTGTAGGTATGTACAATAATAGATTCAAAGGCCCGTTTTAAAAACGGGCCTTTTTTGTTTTATAGGGCCTTGAAAATAAAAGGATAATATGAGTACAACCATACAGGTTTCTATTGATGTTGCTGATGAAGCCGTAAAAGATATCATGATTGCTGAATTAGCGGATTTGGGTTTTGATGGTTTTGAAGAAACCGAAACAGGCCTTTTTAGCTATATAGATTCAGCTAAATTTGGTGTTGAGGTAACGAGTGGGTTAGCAAATTTGGCAAGTAGTCATGGCGCTACTTATACGAGTAAAGCAATTGAAAAGCAAAACTGGAACGCATTATGGGAATCCAATTTTGAACCGGTATTGGTGGATGATTTTGTTGGAGTCCGCGCCAATTTTCATGCGCCATTTAATGGTCAGGTAGAACATGATATTATTATCACGCCTAAAATGAGTTTTGGCACTGGGCATCATGGAACTACTTATTCGGTGATGCAGCTTATGCGTGGGATTGACTTTAAAGGACAGTCCGTTTTTGACTTTGGAACGGGTACCGGACTACTAGCAATCCTTGCCCACAAGCTTGGAGCGGGGGATATTTTGGCGGTGGACAATGACGATTGGTGTATCGAGAATGCTTCAGAAAATATTATAGTTAATAATGCACAATCAATTGAAATACATAAAGTTGATAATGCTAAACTCAATAAAAAGTTTAGTATAATTATTGCTAATATTAACAAGAATATTATACTTGACAACTTGGCCTTTTTAGCGGAGGCAACAGTACCAGGTGGTGTTGTTTTGTTAAGTGGCCTACTGGTAGAAGATGAGCCAGAAATAGAAGCTGCATGCATAGCACTTGGTTGGAAACACCAAGAAACTAGGACAAAAAATAACTGGATTGCGCTGCATTATAGTGTTTAATATTGGTCCTCAAAATGTTAGACACTATTCAACAGTTTATTAATTAATCATTAATTTTAAAAATAGTCGTTCTAGAACTAAACTTAAAATGTATTGTGATGAATGAATTCTTACTCATTATTGTAGCTTATTTAATAGGATCTATCCCAACGGCGGTTTGGGTTAGTAAGTATTTTTTTGGCATAGATATTAGAGAATATGGTAGTGGAAACGCTGGTGCTACCAACACTTTCAGGGTTTTAGGTTCAAGATGGGGTAGTTTTGTAATGCTGGTAGATGTTATAAAAGGCGTGGCAGCAACTTCGCTGTATTTGTTACTTCCTCATTATTTAACCAACGAATTACACCGCACCAACTTTATGCTAGGCCTGGGTATGGCCTCCATTCTTGGTCATATATTTCCAATTTGGGCAAATTTTAAAGGTGGAAAAGGGGTGGCAACACTTTTAGGTATGGCTGTTGCCATTCAACCCATTGTTGCTGCTTGTTGTATTGCGGTATTTTTAACTGTCCTCTTTTTAACCCGTTTTGTATCCCTTAGCTCTATGTTAGCAGGGATTGCATTTATGGTATTTATACTTTTTGTGTTTAATGAGCAGCCTACCTTTTACCGAATTTTTGCGGTAATGGTGGCCCTCATGGTGGTATTAACACACCAAAAAAACATTGGTCGGATCTTAAATGGTACCGAAAGTAAGGTTCCAATTTTACGTCATCGAGACCGCCGAAAACATAGAAAATCAGACGATAAGGCCTAATAGTTGAAAGTTTTTGTTGAGCTATTTACTATTTTAAACGCTTAACTGCGTTAAATACCCTATATTTTTTGTACCTTTGCACTCTTTTTAGTTAATCCCTAATTTTTTAGGTATGTCCAATCAGCCGCTGTTAGAAAAGCTTCAATTAAAAGACGAAAAGAATATCCTGATTCAGGGGCTTCCTTCTTCTGTAGAAAAGCAATTTGTAAAAGTAAACTTCGCTAAAAACGTAACACCTTTAATTAGATCTAAGAAATTAGATTTTGCCTTGGTATTTGCGCTTAGCCAGCAGCAGCTTAACAACATCTTAAAAGAGGTTTTTCCGGCTATTACCCCAGAAACCAAATTATGGATCGCTTACCCTAAAACCACGAGTAAAATTGTGAGTGACCTCAATAGAGAGTCTAGTTGGGAAGTGCTTACTAAAAACGATTACGAATCGGTGCGTCAAGTAACGCTCGATCACGTATGGAGTGCCATTCGTTTTCAAAAAACAGATCAAATCCCAAATAAAGACCGTAGTTTTTCTGACGTTAAAAGTTTAGAACTCAAAAGCGGTTCAGGTTTTGAAAAGCGCCTCATTGCGTTACCCGTAGATTTGGAAAGAATTTTTACCAACCACGAAGAAGCCAAAGAGTTTTTTACCTCTTTGTCAATTAGCAACCAAAAAGAGTACCTCAGTTGGATACAGGGTGCTAAAAAAGCAGAGACTAGACAAATTCGTTTAGAAACTGCCGTGGAAAAGCTAATGGCTGGTAAAAGAAACCCCACCGAAAAATAATTTCACCCAAGTTTAAGTTTAAACTGCAGCGGGTGCGGCCAATTCTTTAATGGCAGCAACAAGCTGGTCCAGCTCCTTTGTTGTGGTAAATACATTGGGGGTAATTCTACAACCCACCACGTTACCTGTATCTATACCCACCGTGTAAATCTTGTATTTTTCGAATAGTATTTTTGCTAGTGTTGCAGGCGGCATGCCCTTGATGCCTATATTGGCAATGGCGCAAATTCGAGTATCCTGTTTTGGTGTGTTGTACATAACACCAGGCATATCCATAATTTGGCGGGTCCAATACTGTTGTAAAAATTTGAGACGCGCCTGTTTGCGTGCAGGTCCAATAAGTTTATAATGTTCTATCGAATCTTCGATGGTTAAATCGGTAGCAACAGGGTGGGTACCCGTGTGGTTAAATTTAGCAATACCCATTTCTTCAGATTTTGAAGGTCCAATTAGTGGCCAGATGCTATCCTGATTTTCTTTACTTATATATAATATACCAGCACCTAATGGACTTGAAAGCCATTTGTGTAAACTGGCGCCATAAAAATCACAATGTAGTTCTGGAATGCTATAAATAAGTTGAGCAAAAGCGTGCGCGCCATCTACGAGTACTTTAACTCCCTGCGCATGGGCCATGTCACAAATTTTGCGAATTGGCATTACCTGCCCCGAAATATTTATCACATGCGATACGAGTAGTAGTTTGGTTTTTGGTGTAATTGCATTTTTGTAAAGTGCCACAATTTCTTCGTCGGAAGATGGATTGAGAGGAACTGAAACAATTTTGTTAACTACCCCATGTCTAGAAGCTACTTCTCTAAACATGTCGAGCATGGCGCCATAATCTTGAACAGCCATGATAGCTTCGTCACCAGCCTGCCATTTAAAGCCCGCAATAATGGTATCTAATGATTCGGTGGTGTTTCTGGTAATAACAATTTCGGAAGGGTCGCAACCTGCAAGGGCGGCTAGTTTTGCAGCGACTCTTTTTTTATTTTCATACTGAACAGTGCGCATATAATAAGCGCCTAAACTATTTACGTATTTAATATGTTCAATGTATTTATTGAGTAGTTTTTGTGGTAAAATATTATAGTAGCCACTTTCTAAATTTATATAGCTCTCTTGTAAAACATAATCGGCCCTGAGTGCTGCCCAAAAATCTTCGTCTCCAGCAATTTGCTCTAGCGGCAGGTGATTGTGTTTGGCAATATGTGCCTCTGCCGAAAATTTTGTAAACGGGAGTGACATGCCTGCTAGTGTGAGTCCTTTTAAAAAAGTTCTTTTATGCATATTAGTATAGAATTAATCGTCGTCGTCTTCTGTTGATGGTATAATAAATGCAGCACGTCTTGGTGCCGGGAATGGAACATCATTTCCTTTAATCGCATGCCATAAAATTTTACTAAATTCTAAATCGTTGTTGGAATCTTCTTTAGCAAAATTTAATTTCTCTGATCTTTTTTGCCACTCATTGTAAGCGGTATTTTTTTCTAATAAATTATAAGAAGGAATGATGGCTTTATAATTAAACGGTGAAGGTGTGTTTGTAAAGCAGCGCCACAAAGGTGTTGCAGCCGCATCATATTGAGACATTGGAGGAAGTCCTAAAATAAGCTCCATCGTGCGGAGCATACCACTGGTAGAATAAGGTGTGTGGTCTATAAAATTTCTTTTAACAAAACCACCAAAAACATAAGCAGGGCTTCTGTGTGCGTCCACGTGGTCTGCACCATTTTGTGCATCATCTTCTAAAACAAATACTGCCGATTCGTTCCAAATAGGGCTCTTTGCTAAATGCTCTAAAAATAAACCAACGGCTAAATCATTATCAGCCACGTGCGCATAGGGGGTTGGTCTGCCTATTCTTGTTCCTTCGGTGTGGTCGTTTCCAAAACGAACGGTATTAAAACGTGGTACCTGACCTTTCGCGAGTAATGAATCAAAATCTCTTTGCCATCTTTTAAACCTGAGCGTGTCAGGTATATTTAAATTATAGGGTTGGAAGTCTTTGCAAAAATGATCATTTAAAACAGGTACCGTTGGTTTCCCGCCCGAAACAAATTCGCCATAGGAGCGGTAGCTGATACCTGCTCTGTAACAGTTGTTCCAAATAAAACCGTTTTTATTATTGGCAATTTCTCTTTCACCTTCGCCTCCATACGTACCGCCTCTACCAGAATAACTAGAAGGCCATGTTTTTTCTAGATAGTCTGTGGCGTAAGCACCCATACTCCAATTATGTCCGTCGGCACTAACTTCTGAATCAACATAAAAATTATCTAGTAAAACAAAATTGCTGGCAATGGCATGTTGGTTGGGTGTAATATTTTTTCCAAACAATAAAAGGGAAGTATCACCATTGCCGCCGGGCATATCTGCTAGCACTTGATCGTAGGTTCGGTTTTCTTTGATGATGTAAAACACATATTTAATAGGAGAAGGTTGCCCCACTTTACTAGGTATTGGATTGCCAGCTTCGATGCTATCTGCCTGTGTTAATTTTGCTGCTGTATAAGGCGTGTTTTTGTAAACTGTTTTCGTATACTTTGTTAATTCAAGTGCAGTGGGGTTGTTGATAATACTCATGGTGCCGGTAAATAAAGCACCAATATACTGTTCACTACTAGCTGATTTAGTAATGCCCATGTGGTGTATTACTTCCCCTTTTTTTCTGACAGGAGAAGGGCCAAACGGATTTGCTTTTGGTGTAAATCCTTTACCGTTAGCTACCCAAATTTTATTGTTTAAAAAACGCACACTGGTAGGGTACCAGCCAGTTGGAATAAATCCAACAGATTTACTGTTTCCTATTTTTGCAATATCAAAAACCGCTAAACAGTTGTTATCTGCGTTGGCAATAAATAAACGGTTATTTTTTTTATCAATGGCTAAACTATTGGTGGTAGAACCACTCGGTGCATTTGGATAGAGTGCTGCATCTAAAATTTCTACTACTTTATTTTTTGCAATATCAATAATAGAAACACTATTGTCATTGGCATTACATACAAATAAATGGGTATTGGTGATGAGCATTTCGTTGGGGTTGTCTCCAACGGTAATAGGCGGTGCCCAAGTTTTTGATTTTAAATCAAATACAAGCACCTGATCGGCACCCCAGCAACTAACGTATAAGGTAGATTTATTGGGGCTCAGTTTACATGTAAAAGCTTCTGCTGCTAAGCCGTATTTTCCAATTATTTTTTTAGTATTTAGATCAAAAATATAGAGCTGTTTGTCTTCTCTGGTTACAACAAATAATTGCTGTGTGCTTTCGTTAATTTCAATACCTGCTGGTCCAATTTTTTCTGGCCATTTGTTGCCTAATAGTAAACTATCAACTAGCGTTAATTTATTATTTTGAATCGTGTATTTATTAATGCGGTTGTCGTGTCCAGCTGCAGCGTATAAAAATTTTTCATCGGCACTAAATTTTAAACCGTACCAAGATTTTGCAATACTAACCGAATCTATAATTTTTTCTGATTTAGTATCGATGAGTTCGATGCTCTGGTAGCCCTGTCCGTTGTTGGTAACGGCCATGTATTTTCCAGAGCTGCTTACTTCTATATTCAATGGAAGATCCCCAAGTGCAAAGGAGGTGCCAGCGGGGTTTAATTTCCAACCGTTGGCTAACTGAATGGTTTGTGCTTGTAAGGTTGTTGACGTTACAGCGAAAAGCATAATTGCTAAAACCTGGAGGAGCTTTTTCATATTAATTATTTGATACCGAAAAGGTAGGGAATTTGGCTAAAATATATGCTTTGAAGTATATTATTATTATATTACGGTTACTATATAAGTCGCATGAAAAAATTTCAATTGTTTTTGACTTTATTATTTACAACTTCTTTGTTGCAAACTATACAAGCACAAACAAAATCTAAACAAACTACGCCAAATATCGTGCTCATATTTATGGATGATATGGGTTATGGGGATCCAGAAGTATATGGTGGCTTTCCATACCACACGCCCAATATAAATAAGCTTGCGGCAAGTGGCATGCGCTTCACCAATTTTTATGCAGCCCAGGCCGTGTGCAGTGCTTCTAGGGCGGCACTATTAACAGGGTGCTATCCAAATAGAGTTGGTATTTCTGGTGCCCTCATGCCATGGTCTACTGTTGCATTAAATCCAAAGGAAGCAACCATTGCAAGTATTGTAAAAACAAAAGGATACGCAACAGGCATGATTGGTAAATGGCATTTGGGTGCTAAAGCGCCTTATTTACCTACCTCATATGGCTTTGATGAATATTTAGGGCTACCTTATTCTAATGATATGTGGCCTGTTGGTTTTGATGGTATACCCATTACCGATACCGCCAATAAAAAATCTAAATATCCGCCACTTCAATTGTTAGAGGGCTTTAATCCGGTAATGCCCATTAATAATTTAGAAGATCAATCTAAACTTACAACAATCTACACGGAGAGGGCTGTTAGCTTTATTGGTAAAAATAAAAACACACCATTTTTTTTATACCTCGCACATTCTATGCCACACGTTCCTATAGCGGTGTCTAGTAAATATAAAAACAAAAGTGGCGCTGGTTTATTTGGTGATTTAATGATGGAAATAGATTGGTCTATAGGAGAAGTGATGAAGGAGCTTGACAAAAATGGATTAACAAAAAATACACTCATTATTTTTACCAGTGATAATGGCCCATGGCTCACTTTTGGCAACCATGCAGGCAGTACTGGCGGGCTTCGTGAAGGAAAGGGCTCTGCATGGGATGGGGGTGTAAAAGTGCCTTGCATTATGAGTTATCCGGGCGTTATTGCGCCAGGGTCAATATGTAATAATTTGGCAGCTACCATGGATGTGCTTCCTACCATTGTAGGACTTACAAAAACAAAATTACCTGATAAAAAAATTGATGGGGTTGATATCATGTCTCTGCTTACCCAAAAACCAAATGCCAACCCTCGAGATCATTTTGTTTATTATTATGACAACAATAGCCTAAAAGCTGTTAGACAAGGTGTATGGAAATTGGTATTTGCACATCAGTCTCAAACCTACAAAGCTACCGATATGGGTAAGGATGGTTTTCCGGGTAAATATGCTTCTGTGGCAGTGCCAATGGCGCTCTATGATTTATCTACCGATCCTGGTGAAACACTTGATGTAGCAAAGCACAATCCTGCAGTGGTAGCGGCTTTAACGGCCATTGCTGATAGTTATAGAACGGCTCTCGGTGATGATTTAACCAATATGCCTGGTACTCAAAAAAGACCTGCTGCAACGCTACAATAATGACTAGGTAATTTTGGTGGGTAAATAGCTGATAATCATGACAACAAAATGACAAATTAGGTGTTTAATTGATTTAATTTTGTCTCTCAAAACGCATTAAAATACATTAATATGGAAAATAAAAGCGCAGAAGGAAAATGCCCTTACACAGGTGCAACAGTTGCTAGCGCTACCGCTAAAATGGGTAGTGCAGGAAGTGGTACAAGAAACACCGATTGGTGGCCTAACCAACTTCGATTAAACATTTTACGTCAGCACACAGCAAAGTCTAATCCAATGGATTCTACTTTTAACTATGTTTCTGAATTTAAAACATTAGATCTAAAAGCTGTAAAGCAAGACATTTTTGATTTAATGACCAATTCACAAGATTGGTGGCCTGCCGATTATGGTCATTATGGTCCGTTCTTTATCAGAATGGCTTGGCATAGTGCTGGTACCTACCGTACAACAGATGGTAGAGGTGGCGGAGGAGCTGGTATGCTTCGTTTTGCACCACTTAATAGCTGGCCTGATAATACCAACCTTGATAAAGCACGTTTACTTTTATGGCCTATTAAAAAGAAGTACGGTAAAAAATTATCATGGGGTGATTTAATGATTTTAACAGGTAACTGTGCACTTGAATCTATGGGCTTCAAAACTTTTGGTTTTGCAGGTGGTAGAGAAGATGTTTGGGAGCCACACGAAGACGTGTATTGGGGTTCTGAGCGTGAGTGGTTAGGCGATAAGCGTTACAGTGGAGATAGAGATTTAGAAAATCCATTAGCGGCTGTTCAAATGGGATTGATTTATGTAAATCCAGAAGGTCCTAACGGTAATCCTGATCCAATTGCTTCTGCAAAAGACATTCGTGAAACTTTTGCTCGTATGGCCATGAATGATGAAGAAACGGTTGCACTTATTGCTGGTGGTCACACATTTGGTAAAACACATGG
>JBIKIS010000186.1:0-3453 GCA_044361485.1 Sediminibacterium sp. | reverse complement strand
TAAGTATCGCGCAACAGAACTACCACATTGGAAATTTTGAAGAAAACACAGAGAAAATACTCGGTGCCATTGAACTTGCCAAAAAAGAAGGCGCCGATCTTATTTTATTTAGTGAAATGAGTGTTTGCGGTTACCCGGCCCGCGACTTTGTTGAGTTTGACGATTTTATAACCAAATGCTACGAAAGCATTGATACCATTAGAAAAGCAGCCGATACCATTGGCGTGCTCATTGGGAGTCCAGCGCGTAATCCGGGTAAAAAAGGTAAAGATTTATTTAACGCCGCCTTTTTCTTATACGAACAAAAGATTGTAGCAGAAATTCATAAAACCTTACTGCCTACCTACGACGTATTTGATGAAAACAGGTATTTTGAAGCAGCCAACAGTTGGCAAGTGATCCCATTTAAAGGAAAAAAATTAGCGGTTACCATTTGCGAAGACATTTGGAACCTCGGAGACAACCCACTTTATACCATTTGTCCAATGGACGAACTCATGAAGCAGTCGCCAGATATCATGCTCAATTTAAGTGCTTCTCCATTCGATTATACGCACGACGAAGACAGAAAGGCAACGATTAAGGCCAACGTCTTAAAATATAAAATTCCACTTTTTTATTGCAACGCAGTAGGTAGTCAAACAGAAATTGTTTTTGATGGCGGTTCTTATGCATTTGATAAAAATGCCAATTTATGTGGAGCGCTTCCTATGTTTACAACTGATCTTTCTTTTTATACTTGCAATGATGATGGAACGATGAAAGAACCCATTATTGAACCCGCAAGTCGTGTCCCTAGTAAAGAATTAAATCCAGCAACCCTTGTGCCAGATTTAAACATCGATCAAATATATCAAGCGCTGGTTTTAGGTATACGAGACTATTTTACAAAAATGGGTTTTACCAAAGCCATACTTGGTTCATCGGGTGGTATAGACTCGGCTGTAACCCTTGCCATTGCTACCGATGCGCTGGGTGCACAAAATGTATTAGCAGTACTCATGCCTTCCGAATTTTCTACAGAGCACTCCGTGGATGACGCTGTTTTACTCAGTAAAAATTTAGACAATCCATACCATATAGTGCCTATTAAAAATGTATACCATTCATTTTTAGAAACACTGGATCCCATTTTTAATGGCATGCCTTTTTCACTTGCCGAAGAAAATATTCAGAGTAGATCTAGGGGTAATATTTTAATGGCGATTGCCAATAAACTAGGTTACGTTTTACTCAATACATCCAACAAAAGTGAACTTGCAACTGGCTACGGAACTTTATATGGAGATATGGCGGGTGGTCTTGGCGTACTAGGTGACCTCTATAAAATTCAGGTGTACGAACTCGCCAAATACATCAACCGCGAAAAAGAAATTATTCCTACAAATATTATTACCAAAGCACCAAGTGCCGAGTTAAGACCAGATCAAAAAGACAGCGATAGTTTACCTGATTATAGTGTACTCGATCAAATTTTATACCAGTACATCGAAAAACGCGCCAATCCTTCTAGCATTGTAGCCATGGGCTTTAGTAGTGAGCTGGTAAATCGCACTTTAAAAATGGTCAATACCAACGAATACAAGCGCAATCAGTTTTGCCCCATTATTCGCGTATCACCAAAGGCATTTGGCGTAGGTAGAAGAATGCCAATTGTTGGAAAATATCTGTAATTACAAATTTTCAATAATTCCTGCAATACCCTGACCACCTCCAACACATGCAGACACCATCGAATATTTTTTATTCAACCTTTTTAAATCATGGAGTGTTTGCACCGTTAATTTAGCGCCCGTGCAACCAAGTGGATGACCTAGTGCAATCGCACCACCATTAATATTTACTTTAGTCGTATCTAAATCGAGTTGTCTAATAACAGCTAAAGATTGTGCAGCAAAGGCTTCGTTGAGTTCAATTAAATCAATGTCCCCAATGCTCATATTTGCTTGACGCAATACTTTAGGAATCGCTTCTACAGGACCAATACCCATGATGCGTGGATGCACACCAGCTACTGCAACATTAACAAGCCTACCAATCGGAACAAGCCCTAATTCCAGCATCATTTTTTCAGACATCACTACCACAAAAGCTGCGCCATCACTGGTTTGTGACGAATTACCTGCTGTTACGGTTCCATCCACTGCAAACGCAGGTTTTAATTTTGCAAGCGCCTCGATACTTGTATCTGCACGAACGCCATCATCGGAATCTACTACATAAGAACGCGTAGCTTTTTTACCTTTTTCATTCACATACACTTCTTCTACCGTGATAGGTAAAATACCATCCTTAAAATAATTTTGTTGTTGCGCGGTCATTGCTTTTTGATGCGATGCATAAGCAAAAGCATCTTGATCCGCTCTTGAAATCGAATATTCTTTGGCCACTGCTTCGGCAGTTAACCCCATACTTAAATAATAATCTGGATCGCTATTCGCAATTTCATAAGAAGGCACGGTTTTCCATCCAGCTGTTGGTACCAAACTCATACTCTCTGTTCCGCCAGCAATAATACAATCCGCCATACCGGATCTAATTTTTGCGGTAGCCATCGCAATACTTTCAAGTCCACTCGCACAATATCTGTTAATGGTAATACCTGCCACGTCAACACCAAGGGCTCTTGCAGAAATCATTCGACCAAACTGCAAACCCTGCTCTGCTTCAGGCACTGCGTTTCCAACAATAACATCATCAACACGCGCCGCAGGTAATGCAGGTAATGTTTTCATAAGTCCTTGAATGAGCTGAACAGCTAAATCATCGGGTCTAAAAAAACGAAAACCGCCTCTTTTACTTTTTGTTACGGCTGTTCTAAATCCGGCTACAATGTAAGCTTCTTGCATGGCTATTTTTTTACCCCCAAATGTAGTGATTTTTTATAAAAAGTTGTTTATGCAACTAAATTCTTCTTTGGGTGTACAAACCTATCTTTGCGGAGCTATGATGTACCGCCTATTAAGAAACCTCCTTTTTTGCTTTCCCCCAGAAGCCGTTCATTATTTTTCAATGAACTGGCTCAAAAGGCTATGCCAAATTACTTGGATCAAAAACTGGCTCACGCAAAGCTTTGGGGTATCCAATCCAGCCCTTTCAAAAACGGTATTTGGGCTTTCGTTTACCAACCCCGTTGGACTTGGCGCCGGATTTGATAAAAATGCGCTTTACCTGCATGAATTAGAAATTCTTGGTTTTGGCGCCGTAGAAATTGGCACGGTAACCCCGCTCGCACAAGATGGTAACCCAAAACCACGCTTATTTAGACTCCCAAAAGATAGGGCGCTTATTAATAGAATGGGCTTTAACAATGATGGAGCTGATGTTATTGCTGCGCGCGTTGCAGCATGGCGTAATCAAAATCCAAATAGTAAATTGATTGTAGGCGGAAACATTGGAAAAAATAAAATCACCGCCAACGAAGATGCTTGGAAGGATTACCAGATTTGTTTT
>JBIKIS010000185.1:0-3471 GCA_044361485.1 Sediminibacterium sp. | reverse complement strand
CCGATCTCCTGCACAAAAAGAGGCAAACGCAACAAGTGGCGGGAATAAATCGGGACAATCGGTGGCATTAAAATGAAAAGCTTTTAATGGTAACGGCGCAATTTCAATTCTTGTAGGTTGTATTGAAATTTGACAACCAGCATCTATAAGGGCTTGTAATACCGCTTTATCTGCCTGCGTAGAAAAAGGGTCTAATCCTTCTACAACAATACCTCCGGCAATCGCACCAGCAACGAGTAAAAAAGAAGCACCACTCCAATCTCCTTCTACCTGATAGGTAATTGGATTTAATGATTGTTTATTATCAGCCGCCTTAAAAACAAACTGCTCATGATTGATACAATTTACATACCAACCAAAATGATTCATGACGGAAAGTGTAAGATCGATGTAAGGTTTGCTTTTTAAATTGGTAACCGTAATGGTACAATCTGTTGCACCAGCACCTCCATAGGCCATTAATAGTCCTGTTAAAAATTGAGAACTAAGAGAGCCGTCTACGGTAATATTTTGTGGCTTTATGGGCCCCTGAATTTGAAGCGGTAATTTACCCGCATCAGAAGTTATGGAAACACCAATTTGGGGTAGAATTTCATCAAAAAAATGCATGGGCCTAGTTGTTAAACTACCCATTCCAGTTATTGTAATTGGATTACTACTTAACGAAGCAATAGGCGTAAACATTCTAATGCCAAGTCCACTCTCTCCACAATTGATGGTGTTACTATCTGGCTTAACACCACCAGAAACAATATGCAAATTTCCATTATCTAATTTAGTTACAACAGCGCCAAGCTTTTGAATTACGTCGATGGCAGCCATATCATCATTACTAACGCCTGGATTTTGAATAAGCGTTTCACCTTTTCTTATTAATGCAGCTGCACACGCGCGCTGCATACTGCTTTTACTAGCAGGCGCTGTAATGGTTCCAGTAATTGAAGAAGGGGTTACACGCGCTTTCATCATGACTGAATCCCTTTTAATATTTTTTCAAGTGTTACAAATGGAATGGTATGAATAACACCCTTACCTAATTTTTCTAATAGGATGTAATGCACGGCATCCTTTGTTTTTTTCTTATCCTTTTGCAAAATAGTAACCGCTTTTGAAACATTAAATGAAGCGTAGGTTGGTAAACCATACTTTTCTAAAAGTGCCACCAACGCATTTCTACTTTTAAAATTTATTAATTGTTCCGAAATTACCGCTGCATAAGTCATACCAATACTAATGGCCTGACCATGACTTAATTCGTAGGAATTTTCAAGTGCATGACCAAGGGTATGCCCAAGGTTTAAGAGCTTTCGATCTGCTTTTTCAAATTCGTCGGCTAGTACTACTTTGGTTTTAATCATTACATTTCGCTCCACTAGCTTTGCAGTTAAGGACAAATCTTTTTTATAGGAAGCGAGTGTGTGGGACTCTAATTGTTTAATGAGTGCAGCATCTTTAATAGCGGCATGCTTGATAATTTCTGCAAAACCATTTTGCCACTCAGATAGTGGTAATGATTTTAAAAAACTGGTATCAAAAAGTAAAAAATTAGGTTGTCTAATAATACCTACCATGTTTTTGTAAACGCCAACATCTATGCCATTTTTTCCGCCAATAGAAGCGTCTACCATGGCAAGTAAAGAAGTAGGCACAAAACCTACTGCAATACCACGCATGTATATACTAGCCACATAACCAGTAATATCTGTAATAACGCCACCGCCAACACCAATTAAAGTAGTTTGACGATCGGCACCGAGTTCTATGAGCCTATCAATAATTACATCCACGGTTTGCTGTACTTTATACTGCTCACCTGGTTTTAAAACAATCGTAGACCAACCTTTAAACTTTTTTTTATGAGCTTGAAAAACATTTTCATCCGTAATGATTACAGCCGATGTAACAGGCACTATATTTTTTAATGCATCAAAAGAAGCATCAAAATAATATTGAACCGGCTTACCCGAAAAATGAAAAGTTCTTTTTTTCATCGGAAATAAATTATGCAAGAGATCCTAAATTAGGAATTCATGATTTTATTTTGATGGTTGATACTTTCCATATGCACCGCATCAAAATATTTGGTAATAAATTCTTGACTTAATCCAAGCTTCTCTCCTCTTTCGTAGGCGCGCGCTAAAATCGAATTCCATCTGTTCGTTTGCAAAATGGTGATGTTGTTATCCTTTTTGTATTGACCAATTTTATCGGCAACTTTCATTCGCTGACCAATGAGTTGCAATAGTTCATCATCTAGCTGGTTAATTTGCTGTCGCATTTTTTCCATCACTGCATGTAGTTCTTCAGAATCAATAGTCTCCGTTCTCCAAACGATAGAACTGATCATTTCCCCTAAACGTTCTGGGGTAACTTGCTGTTTAGCATCACTCCAAGCATTATCAGGATCGATATGGCTTTCAATAATAAGTCCGTCAAAATCAAGGTCAATGGCTTTTTGTGCAACATCCATTAAAATATCTCTTCTACCACAAATATGGGAAGGGTCATTAATAAGTAGCATCCCCGGATTACGACGCTTCATTTCGATCGCTAAATGCCACATGGGTGCATTTCTATACTCAGTATTACCATAAGAACTAAATCCTCTATGGATAAGACCTATATTTTTTATGCCCGCATTTGCAACGCGCTCCACTGCACCAATCCATAATTCTAAATCGGGATTGATGGGATTTTTAATAAGTACCGGAACATCAGCACCTTTAAGTGCGTCCGCAACATCTTGCACACTAAAAGGATTTACGGTGGTTCTTGCACCAATCCATAAAACATCTACACCAAAATGAAGCGCATCTTCTACCTGTTTAGCAGTAGCCACCTCAACCGCTACTGGCAATCCAGACTCTTTTTTAGCTTGTTGTAACCAAGGTAAACCCTTGGTACCAATACCTTCAAAGCTACCAGGGCGTGTTCGTGGCTTCCAAATACCGGCGCGTAAAATATCTACTTTACCTGTAGCCGCTAACCTTGTTGCAGTTTGAACAACTTGCTCTTCTGTTTCTGCGCTGCAGGGTCCAGAAATAATTAAGGGTCTTTTTTGTAGAAGTGCTTCCACTCCTTTTTTTGTTTCGATTGCTTGCTCCATAAAAAAATTTAACCAATAAAAAATCATTCTCCTCTTCTTGGTCTGCGCTCACCACCACTGTCGGCATCATTCATACGAATGCGTCTACCTTTGTAGTTTTTACCATCAAGTGCGCTAACCATTTGCTTAGCTGCACCTTTTTCGATTTCAATCCAAGAGTTCATGTCTTTCATATCTATTCTACCAAGTGACTCTTTTTTAAGATCACTCATGTCTAAAATAAATTGTAAGAAACTTGCTTTATAAAAACCATCTTTTGTTCCAAGGTTAACAAATAGTCGGCTATATCCATTACCGCCGCCTCTTGCATATTCTTTTCTATTATCCCCTCTTCCACCATCACGGTCTCTACCATCTCTGCGTCT
>JBIKIS010000184.1:0-3496 GCA_044361485.1 Sediminibacterium sp. | reverse complement strand
ATTGTTCTTATTGGCTCCATGCCCTGTGGTTTAGCTTCTAATGTTATGTCTTATTTAGCAAAGGCCAACCTTGCACTTTCTGTAACCCTCACAAGTGTAAGCACCATTTTAGCTACTTTTTTAACGCCTTTTTTAATGAAAGTACTTGGCGGTCAATTCATAGAAATTAAAGCCAGTGACATGTTTGTACATATTTTGCAAATAGTAATTGTTCCCATTGTTTTAGGACTTTTATTTAATAAATACATCAAAGGAAAAACAACTTGGCTAGACAAGCTCATGCCATCTGTTTCTATGTTTGGTATTGCTACTATTATTATTGTTATCACAGCGGCTGGAAGTAAAAGCTTACTTACCATTGGACCTTTATTAATTTTAGTATCGTTTATACACAACACTTCGGGCTACCTTTTTGGTTATTGGTTTGGACGTGTATTTAAACTAGGCGAAAAAGATTGTAGAACCATTGCAATCGAAGTAGGTATGCAAAATGGTGGATTGGCCTCTGGCCTTGCCGAAAAATTAGGCAAAGCTGCCACTATGGGACTCGCGCCTGCTGTGTTTGGACCGTTTATGAATATCACGGGATCTATTTTAGCATCCTACTGGCATAAGCGGGAACCAAAAAACTAAATCCTATTTAGTTGAACTGGATAACACCGTACTTTTCAAATTCATGAAAGCTTTTTACAATGGGTGACCAGGCCCATTTAATCATTTTTGTGTCGTCGTAATCAAGTCTGTAAAAATTGGCATTCCAACAAGTACCTTTTTTTACATCTAAATTTTGTAAGGGTATAAATAATTTAAACGGAAAGTAAAGTTCGGCAGTCCATTTGTACATTTCGTTGTTTTGCTGGTGTACCTGCACTTTTTTAATTACTTTTTTGGTACCAGTATATTTCCAAGGTGCCCAGCCAAATGTTATTTTACTCAAATTTGGCACTAACAGAACCAGCTCGGCGTTGTAGGCATTTATTTCATACTCTAAATAAATGGGCGTGCTAGGTTCGGGATGAAAAAAAACTTCAAAAACATCGGCTCTAAATAAATCCTCAAAATCATTTTTATACGGTGAGGTTATTTTTTTATCAAGCCCCGAAAACAAAACATACACCCCACTATCGGCATACAATATTTTAAATTTTGAAGGATAATCCAAATTACTTGAATCGAGTTGAATGAGGTTTATCCAACTCGTATTATTCCAGTTTGGATGGCTACCAGCCCCATCCATTTCAAAGGGTAATACTTTATTTACCTTAAGCGTATCCTGAAATGTTACTGAGCTCGCCAACACCCGTGTTGTATTTACGAGCAAAACAGTAAAAATGATCGCCGATAGCTTTATTAGACGCATGATTTGCAATCTTTTGATGGTTTATTAAATGTAAGAAAATAACAAAACATAGCTTCGTTTTATTTCACTAATTATGCAAACTTATTTTTACTTTTAAGTCAAGTTCTAACCGCTTAATAATTAATATGATACGCAAGGCTCTCCTATTAACCCTATTTGTGACATCTACTTTTTTAGGGTTGACTCAAAAAAAACCAACAACTGTAAAGCCAGCAAAACCTGGCGCGAAATCTGGTGCAAAAGCTGGAACCAACAAAGCGACTACTACAACTAAAGGAGCTTCCAACATAACATCGAGCGCTGCCATTAACGCAGCAATTAATGCGCCATTAAAATTATGGTACGATAGCCCTGCCAAGTATTTTGAAGAAGCCCTCGTGCTTGGTAACGGCCAGCACGGCGCCACCGTCTTTGGAGGCATTTCTATCGATAAAATATACTTAAATGACGCTACGCTTTGGTCTGGCGAACCGGTAAATGCCAATATGAATCCAAATGCATACAAACATTTACCAGACGTTAGAGAAGCTTTAGCAGACAATAATTATAAAAAAGCGCAAACGCTGATAAAAAAGTTACAAGGTAAATTTTCCGAGTCGTATGCACCACTAGGTACACTTTTATTAACCTTTAACAATGATCCATTTATTAGTAACTATTACCGTGAACTAGATATACATGATGCGGTAGCCGCTGTTAAAATTGAATCCAGCAATAACACCATCGAAAGAGAATACCTGGTGTCCAACCCCGATAAAATTTTTGCCATTAAACTAACGTCTAAACAAAAGGGTGGACTCAACTATAGTATCGCCTTTGAATCATTACTAAAATACAGTACAAAAACAGCAAATAACATTTTAGAAGTGAGTGGTACCGCACCCATCAAAGCCGACCCTAACTATTTAGGAAAAAAGCCTAATTCGGTTGTGTTTGATAGTAAAAAAGGAACCCGCTTTTCGACACAAATTCAAGTAGCTTCTAATGATGGTAAAATAACCTATACCGATTCTAGTATTCAAATTTCAAATGCAACAGCTACCACTATTTATTTATCGATGGCAACAAGTTTTAATGGATTTGATAAAAACCCTGCTACAAATGGTCGTGATCAGGTAGCTATTGCAAAATCCCAACTTACTAGTGCAGTTAAAACAGGTTGGGACGCCATTAAAAAAAGACATACCAAAGATTATCAAAATTATTTTGACAGGGTTGCTTTACAATTAGAGGGCGCTGCGGCTCCACAACTCCCTACCAATGAAAGATTACAACGCTATGCCAAAGGAGAAGTCGACCCCTACCTTGAAACTTTATATTTTCAGTTTGGCCGTTACCTTTTAATTAGTAGTTCTAGAACGCCAGGTGTTCCTACCAATTTGCAAGGTATTTGGAATTCATATTTACAACCACCATGGTCTAGCAATTATACCATGAACATTAATGCCCAAGAAAATTATTGGTTAGCAGAAAACACCAATTTATCGGAAATGCATATGCCGTTTTTGCAATTTTTAAAAAACCTATCAGTCACCGGCAAAACAACTGCTAAAACATTTTACAATATGCCAGGTTGGGCATCGCACCACAATTCAGATATATGGGCGATGTCCAACCCGGTAGGCAATTTTGGTGACGGAGATCCTAGTTGGGCCAATTGGCCAATGGGTGGTACTTGGGCGTCTGCACACATTTGGGAGCATTTTTTATTTACACAGGACACCAGCTATCTACAAAAAGAATATCCGGTTATGAGAGGTGCTGCTGAATTTTGTTTAGCATGGCTGATACCAGATAAGAACGCTAAACTCATTACTTCTCCTTCTACTTCTCCAGAAAATTATTTTATTACTCCAACAGGTTTTAAGGGTAGCACTTTATATGGCGGCACTGCAGACCTTGCTATGATTCGTGAATTATTTTTAGGCGTTATTGCTGCACAAGAAGTGCTTAAAAATGATCTTGACTTTTCAAAAAATATAAAAGCAGCGCTCGATAAATTACATCCATACCAAGTAGGCAAAGCCGGAAATTTACAAGAATGGTATTACGATTGGCAGGATGTAGAGCCTACGCATAGACACCAAAGTCATTTATACGGCTTATATCCGGGCACACATGTAACACTTTCGCAAA
>JBIKIS010000063.1:0-11397 GCA_044361485.1 Sediminibacterium sp. | reverse complement strand
AAGGTGGTTTTACACCTCGTGGTTTTAGTTTTACGGCTGCGCCAGAAAAAGTAGCTGCTGCACAGCGCTGGCTTCCGCTATTAAAACCTTACGGCACTTCAAGTATGGATGATATTGGTGGCGGTGCGGATATTGGTCCATTAAATAGAACTTTTAATACACCACTTTGTGGGTTCTTACCGGATTCACAACGTTATTTTGATGTACACCATGCACGTTCCGATGTTTTTGAAAACGTAAACAAACGTGAGTTGCTTTTAGGAGCTGTGAATATAGCAGGACTTATTTATCTGGTAGATAAATACGGTTTTTAATAGTTGAAGTGCCTAGGCTTGTAGTAAAAATATAGCAAGGCGTTTGTGGATGTCTACCGTTTCTTTTTTCCACTGCGCAACGGTTTTAGTTTTAATCCACTGCGTTGGGGCGGTAATGTCTACGGCAATACAAAGTTTTGTTTGTGGATGGCAATATTGTAACAAATCTTTAATGAGCTGGTTGTTGCGGTAAGGTGTTTCAATAAAAATTTGCGCCGTATTTTTTTTAAGTGAATCCTGTTCTAGTTGTGCAACGGCTTTTTTCTTTTCCAAACTATCGATAGGGAGGTAGCCATGAAAACTAAAACTTTGTCCGTTCATGCCACTGGCCATGAGTGCTAGTAAAATAGAATTAGGCCCTACCAGCGGGCAAATTTCAAATCCTTTTTCTTGGGCCGCAGCTACCAGTATTTGGCCAGGATCCGCTACACCAGGGCATCCGGCTTCGCTAATGATCCCAATATTTTTACCTTGCGATAGTAATTGTAAAAATTCTGAAACTACATCATGTTCGGCTTTATGTATTGCCCGCCACTGGTAGTTGTCAATAATCATTTCACGCCAATATTTTTTTAAATACCTGCGCGCCGTTTTTTCATTTTCTACAAAATAAGCGTCACATAACTTGGCCTGCTCTATGACATATGTAGGAATGGTATCCATGGCATCTTCATGTAAAACGGTAGGTATTAAAATAACTTTTCCAGCGGCCATTAGTCAATTTGTTTTTTAGGGTCCAAGCTAAGGGTGGCAGCAATAACAGCATAACATGGCGCAAAAAGCCAACCAATAACTGGTATAAAATGAAGCATATAAAATATGATACCATTGCCAATAGCAAGGCCTTTATTGCTACCAATAAAATAGATGCTTTCTTGAGCTGTTTTGTTTTTTCTTTCCATACTATAATCGAGCATCGAAAAACCTAGGTAATAACACTCAATAAGTAGGGCCATAAAAGGGGTAAACCATCCTACAACGGGTATGAGGCAAATAATTAAAATGGTAAGTAGGTATACGGTTTGCCATAAACCATTTCTTACCGCGATATACATGCCCCTGAGCGCTTGATGCACAAAGTCTTTAAATACAAATGGAAATTCTTTACCTTCTATAATGGCTGCTGTTTTTTCAGATAAATAAGCAAATAGTGGAGCGCCAACAATTAAAAATAAATATTTGAACAGTGCGAAGTAAAAAAGTAAAATCATAAACCATACCAGGGTGCTGCCCACTACAAATAAAAATCCAGCAAAACTATTGGTAAGGCTATCCATCCAAACTTTAAGTCCCGATTTTAAGGTCATCCAAACAATAAAATCACTAGCCGTGCTGCTAAACAAATTGATGACCACAAAAAAGAGTACGGTATAAATAATACCTGGAATTAAAATCCATTTCCAGAGTTTATGTTTTACAATAAACTGATGGGCTTTGATGTAGGAAACAAATGCTATGATAAGGTCTTTAAGCAATAGAGATTGTTTATTGTAAAGTTAACCAACTACAATTAAAACTTAGGACAAATAATGGGTTTATCTGTGCGGGGTCTTCTGGTATAAATAAGTGAAAATTCTATACCGCCCATTTGTTGCGATGCTGTTTTTAATAAGCTATTGTTGATGTCATAGGTGGCGCCGATTCTAAAATTATTGAATTCGATGCCTACATATGGTATGATGGCGTCTTTTAAACGCATCCAGCTACCAATAAAAATACTTGCTGCACGGTCGTTTTCTGGGTCGCTGCTTATTTGGAGTGCACCGCCCATGATGGTTTCCTGTGCACCGCCTTGCGTTTGGTGTATGGCGCTAACATGCAGGGTAGCATTTGTTCCAATATAAAAGTAACCACCACCATGTACTGTAAAACGTGGACTCACACTGTAATTGGCGCCTAAAAATGATTGTTTAGGTCTGTTGGCATGGTACATGCTAAGCCCGATGTAATAATTGTTTTGTTCACCTACGGTTCCATTGAGCAAGAGTCCTGCATTTACTGTAGTATAATTTGCAGTGAGTGATGGCGCACTAAATAATTCGGTGGTGATACCCGTAAATCCTGCGTTTGTTAATTGGTCTTCAAATTTTATTTGATTGGTATTTACCAGCATATTTGCCTGCGTTATTTGAAAACCAAAACCAATTTGTGTATTGTTGTCTTCATCAACGCCCTTATGGTAAGCGGTAGAAAAACTGGCGTAATTAAATTTTAAGGCGCCATTTGCATGACTATCGGAATAACCTGTAAAGCCAATACCCCAGCTATCATTTTCGTTCAAACTTTTTTGCATGAGTTTGGTATCGAAGGAACCTGTAGTGGTTATAAATGCATTATTTATGGTTGGCCACTGGTTGCGGTGGTTGGATATAATTCTATAATTGCCATCAAATTTTCCAGTGAATGCTGGGTTGATGGTAAGTGGTGATGCAAAAAATTGCGAAAAATGCGGGTCCTGCGCCTTTGCTGTGGCAAGTGCAAAAAATAGACAACTACAAATCAATATGAATTTTACGTACCGCAATGTATATGCAAGTTAGCGCAAACAATTAGTTTTTAAGCCTGGCTTTTGGTGCCAAATGCTAAATCACCTGCGTCACCTAGCCCTGGAACAATATATCCCTTTGCAGTAAGCTCATCATCAATATCGCCGCACCAAATTTTAACATTTGTACCACAAGCTTTTTCGATGGCTGCAATACCAACAGTGCTAGCTATTGCTACTACTACATGAAAAGCAGCAGGTGTGCCTTCGCTTTTCATATGCTCAATGGTTTTAATAATAGAAGCGCCTGTTGCAAGCATGGGGTCTGCAATAATAACAATACGGTTATCAAGTGAAGGGCAACTCATGTATTCTAAACAAATTTCAAAACTACCATCCGGATGGTGTTTGCGGTATGCCGAAATAAAAGAGTTATCTGCTTTATCAAAATAATTGAGTAGGCCATTGTGCATGGGAAGTCCCGCTCTTAAAATGGTGGCAAGCACGGGTTGCTGTGCAAGCACTTTGCTTTTGTGTATACCAAGTGGTGTTTTTGTTTCTACAACTACAGCGGGTAGTTCTTTACTAATTTCGTAGGCAGCAATTTCTCCAATACGTTCTAGGTTTTTTCTAAAACGCATGCGGTCGTTTTGAATGTTGATGTCTCTTAATTCAGCAATCCAATTGCTTACTAAACTATGTGCTGCACTTAAATTTACTACCATGGTTCAAAGGTATTTTAAAGCTTAAAATATGTCAAAATTAAAATCGTCGCCATTAAATAGGCCCTTGTCACTGAGTTTTAAATGTGGAATAACCAGTAATGCCATAAAACTGAGTGTCATAAAAGGCGCTTCTAGCTTAGATCCTAGGGCTTTGGCTTCTACATCTACTATTGTGTAAGTGCTTGCAACTTCAAAGCCATCGGCGGCGCTCATTAAACCCGCTACCGGAAGTGGGAGTACTTTGCTCGAAGCTGTTTCATTTGCGCCATTCACCACACTCACACCGCCCTTTGCTTCAATGACCACATTAATGGCAGCTGTAATCGATGCATCATCTACACCCACTGCAACAATGTTATGGCTATCATGTGCTACACTCGATGCAATGGCGCCATGTGTTAAGCCAAAATTTTTAATAAACGCTTTTGCAATTGGAGCTGTGTGGTATCTATTGACCACCACTATTTTTAAAATATCATTCGTAGTGTCTGTTACCCAGTTTCCATTTTGTAAACTGCCGGTAAGTAGTAATTTGTTGGTAATGAGTTGACCATCGAGCGCTTCAATAACAGGAATAAAACCATTTTTATTGGGATATTCATTTGCTGGAATGGCTAATGCAGTAGATTCGATTTTTTCGCAATTAAAATTATTGATTGCATTTGTAGCAACACTTTTGATATTTGAAATACCATTTTGCGCAACCAGTTCGCCATTAATATATGTGCTGGTTACTTCAAATTGTACAAGGTCTTTAACTACAATGAAATCGGCGGGATCACCAGGGTTTAATAAACCTACTGAAAGCTTGTAATGCTTTACTGGATTGATACACGCGGTTTGTAAAATATTAAATACATCAAGCCCTTTGGCTACGGCTCTTGCACAAATAGTATTGATATGACCCGCCGCTAAACTATCTGGATGTTTATCATCACTACATAACATCACTTTGTTTGTATGCGTATCAATAATTGAATATAGCGCTTCAAAATTTTTGGCAGCACTTCCTTCTCTTATAATAATGTGCATGCCATAGTCTAATTTTTCTAGCGCTTCCTCGATGGTAAAACATTCATGATCGGTACTGATGCCGGCATCAATATATTTTTTTGCAGCCTCACCCCTTAATCCGGGTGCATGACCATCAACTGGCTTATTGTGTTTTTGTGCCGCTTTAATTTTTGCCATGACCGCCGGATCATTATGTAGTACACCCGGAAAATTCATCATTTCAGATAAATAATAAATTTCGGGTCTTGAGAGTAATGCGTCTACTTCCTTTTCATTGACTTCGGCACCAGCCGTTTCAAAAATAGTAGCAGGCACACAGCTTGGCGCGCCAAAGAAAAATTTAAAAGGGGTTTGTTTTCCGTTTTCAATCATAAACTCCACGCCCGCAACACCACAAACATTGGCAATTTCGTGTGGGTCGCTAATGGTCCCAACGGTTCCATGGAGTACCGCAAGTCTCGCAAATTCGGAAGGCACGAGCATACTACTTTCTATATGTACATGACTATCAATAAATCCGGGCATGATATAGGGTAGCGCCGGATTAATAGGCTCACTAATCGCCTCAATACGCTTAATATGGCCGTCCTCGATCCAAAGGGTTGCCCCGTAGATACGTTTATTGGGGATGTCTACTAGGTTGCCGATAACAGAATAGGGTTGTGTAGGGGTCATAAGGGCACTAAGGTACAATAGAAGGCCAAGCTTTAAACTTTACGCAATTCAATTTTTTGGTAAGCCAAATGAGTAGTAAATTACTTATCCAATTTAAACGTATATGAAAAAACTACATTTTGTATTAGCGGCGATGTTGCTGCAAGGTATGAGTGCAACAACCGAGGTTAACGCACAAAAATCAACGGCAAAAAAAGCGGCTGTTGCAGCACCTGCTGTTCAGGCACCCAACGTCGACTCTATTTTATTTTCAGAAGTAAAATATAGACTGGTAGGACCTTTTAGAGGAGGTAGAAGCGCTGCTGTTACAGGCAGTTATGTTAATAACAATACCTTTTATTTTGGTGCTACGGGTGGTGGTTTATGGAAAACAACAGACGGTGGAAGCAACTGGAAAAATTTGAGTGATAAAAAAATAGGCGGCAATATTGGCGCCATTGCAGTAGCTCCTTCCGACGAAAATATTTTGTATGTAGGCGAAGGTGAAAATACCATGAGAGGTAATGTGGCAGAGGGTTTGGGTGGTATGTGGCGTTCTAGTGATGGCGGTAAAACATTCACCAATATTGGTTTAAAAGAAGGCCGTCATATTATTAGAGTTGTGGTACATCCGCGTGATCCAAACACGGTTTGGGCTGCAGTGGTGGGTCATTTATTTGGACCTAACACAGAGCGTGGCGTTTATAAAACCACCGATGGCGGTAAAACTTGGAAACAAACTTTATTTGTAAACAACCAAACCGGTTGTTCTGATTTAGTGATGGAGCCAGGTAATCCATCTGTACTTTATGCGGGTATGTGGCGCGTGCAAAGAACACCACATAGCATGGAAAGTGGTGGTGAAGGTTCTGGTTTATACAAGAGCACCGATGGTGGTGATACATGGGTAAATATTTCTCAAAACAAAGGCCTTCCAAAAGGTGTTTGGGGTATTGTAGGCGTTGCTGTCGCGCCTTCTAACACCGATAAATTATATGCCATTATTGAAAATGCGGCTGGTGGTATGTTTGTTAGTAATGACGCTGGCGCAACCTGGGCATTAACCAGTAGCGATAATAATATTCGCCAGCGTGCATGGTATTATAGTAAAGTATTTGTGTCGCCTACCAACGAAAATTTAGTGTACGCGCCTAACGTAAATTTTATGCGTAGTAATGATGGTGGTCGAACATTTACGAGTATAAACACACCTCATGGTGATCATCACGATTTATGGATTGATCCAAAAAATCCTAACCGTATGATTGTTGCAGATGATGGCGGTGCGCAAGTTAGTTTTGATGGCGGTAACAATTGGAGTACCGAAAACAACCAACCTACTGCACAAATTTATAGAGTGAGCACAGACAATTCATATCCGTACCGCATACTTGGTGCGCAACAAGATAATTCTACGATCAGAATAAAAAGTAGAACATCTGGTGCTGGCATCACAGATAAAGATTGGGAATCAACGGCGGGTGCAGAGAGTGGATTTGTGGTTGCGGATCCATTAAACCCAGACGTGGTGTATGGTGGTAACTATGGTGGTTATTTGTCTCGTCTTGATCACCGCACCGGAGAAAATAGAGCCATCAATGTGTGGCCTGATAATCCAATGGGAGCAGGGGCTGACGTGTTAAAGTACCGTTTCCAATGGAACTTCCCTATATTTTTTAGTCCGCACAATCCTAAAAAATTATACACGGCGGGTAACCATTTATTTGCCACAGAAAATGAAGGAAAATCTTGGGATATGATTAGCCCAGATTTAACCACCAACGATAAATCAAAGCAAGGTCCTAGTGGTGGACCCATCACAAAAGACAATACATCGGTAGAATATTATTGTACCATTTTTGCAGCTGCAGAATCTGTGTTGGAAAAAGATTTACTTTGGACAGGTAGTGATGATGGATTAATACATGTAAGTAAAGACGGTGGCAAAAACTGGGAAAATGTTACACCGGCAGAGGCAGGAAAACAAATGATGTGGAACTGTATCGAAACAGATCCATTTAAAAAAGGTACTGCTTATTTTGTTGGAACAAAATATAAGATGGATGATTATGCACCGTATATTTTTAAAACAGAAGACTACGGTAAAACTTGGAAAAAAATTACAACGGGCATCAATCCAATGCATTTCACAAGAGCACTTCGTGCCGATCATAAGCGCCCAGGTTTATTGTATGCAGGTACGGAGTTTGGTATGTATATTTCATTTGATGATGGTGCTAATTGGAAAAAGTTTCAGCTTAATTTACCAGAAACACCTATTACCGATTTAACTATTAAAGAAAACGACTTGATTGTAGCTACACAGGGTAGAGCTTTTTGGATCATTGATGATTTAGGCATTGTTCAACAACACCAAGCAGCTAACTATGCTAAAAACATCCATGTTTTTGATGCGAACCCAGTGGTAAGATCGGAAGGTGGTGGCAGAAGACGTGGTGGCTTTGGTGGCGGCATGGTAGCCAATATGGGCGCTAATCCTCCACTTGGTTCTGTCATCAACTATTATTTAAAAGGTGTTACAGACAGCAGTAAATTTTCTGTTGCGGTTTTAGATAAGAAAAATAAAGTGATTAGAACCTTTAGCAAAAACGCAAAAGACCCTCAAGATAAAATTGATTTCACAGAAGGCATCAATCAGTTTGAGTGGGATATGAATTATCCTGCAGCTGAGCGCCTAGATGGTTTAATTTTATGGAATGGTGGTGTGGGTACCGTTAAAGCGGCTCCTGGCAAATACACAGCACGTTTTGTGTACCAAAAAGATACGGTGCTTGTTCCATTTGTTATTAAACCTAATCCTAATTATGCAGCAACAGAAGCAGACCTTGATGATCAAACTGCCTTTTTATTAAGTGTGCGTGATAAGTTCTCTGAAATTCAAAAAGCCATTAAAGATATTAGAGCAGTGCGTTCTCAAGTAAATGAGTTTACTGCAAAACTGGATGGTCAAAAAGAATTAAAAGCCTTTGCCGATTCGGTGGTTAAAAAAATGACAGCTATCGAAGAAACCTTGTACCAAACAAAAGCAAAGAGTGGCCAAGACGTACTGAATTATCCAATTCGTTTAAACGATAAAATTGCAGGACTCTTTAATGTGGTAGCAAGTGGTCAAACAGCGCCAAGTAAACAAGCTAAAGAAGCATTTGCAGATTTAGCTGCGCAATCAGATGTTGCTTTAAACCGTTTAAAAGCAGTGATGGCTTCTGATGTAAAGGCACTCAATCAAATGATTCACGAAAAAATGGTACCAGTAATTGGTATCAAATAAATAGTCAGCAATTAAATTACTCATCTAACAAATCGGGGCGGCGTGCTTTTGTACGCTGCACCGATTGTTCGTATCTCCAGGCTTCTACTTTTTTAGGATCCCCTTGTAAGAGCACATCCGGTACTTTGTCACCTCTAAAATCGGCGGGTCTGGTATACACGGGTGGCGCTAATAAATTATCCTGAAAAGAATCGGTGAGGGCAGAGGTTTCGTCATTTAATACCCCTGGAATTAAACGGCCAACAGCGTCTACAACTACTGCTGCGGCTAGCTCTCCACCACTAAGTACATAATCCCCAATAGAAATTTCTAGTGTTACGTACTGTTTTCTAATACGTTCATCAATGCCTTTGTAGTGACCGCAAATAATTAAAATATTGCCTTTTAAGGAGAGTTGATTGGCAGTACTTTGGTTAAATCTAACACCATCGGGTGTCATAAAAATAATTTCATCGTAAGGGGCAGGTGCTTGTAATTCATCAATGGCATTGGCAAGCGTTTCGCATACGATAACCATCCCTGCACCACCGCCGTACTGGTAATCATCTATTTGACCATGCTTATTAATGGCCCACTTGCGAAGGCTATGTACATTTACCTGCAACAATCCTTTTTCCTGCGCACGTTTCATAATGCTGTGTGCAAAAGGGCCTTCTAATAATTCAGGCAGTACCGATAAAATATCAATTTTTAGCATGCTTTATTTTTTATTCCATAAAACCCTCAATATCCCTGCGTTGTTTTTTGGTAGGTCTTCCTATTTTACTCAAACGTTTACCGGTTTGATAGGTAGCCGCTTCATAAGAAACGCGGTCCAGTTCTTCGGGTGGTGTTTGATCTTCGTAATGTAAAATAGCCTCACTATACTGTACTCTTTTTTCTAGTAGGCCCGTTACTTTAACCACCCATCTGCGCGCTTCTGTTTTTACATCATACACATCCCCCAGGTTTACAACTTTGGCTGCTTTTACATTGTCTCCATTACATTTTACCTTACCCTTGCTGCAAGCATCACCCGCTTGGCTTCTCGTTTTAAACAAACGAATTGCCCAGAGGTATTTATCAATACGAAGTTTTTCTTTACTTGCTGCTTGCATAAAACTGGTGGAAATAAGGAATGGTTTCTATGCCTTTGTAAAAATTGACGATGTCAAATTTTTCGTTGGGGCTGTGCAAATTATCGCTATCAAGTCCAAATCCCATAAACACAATTTTAAGTCCGAGTTCTTTTTCAAATAGTGCACAAATAGGAATACTACCACCGCCTCTTACTGGAATAGGTTCTTTACCAAAAGTGGCCGCAATAGCGCTCGCCGCCGCTTGGTATTCTTTAGAGTTAATGGGTGTCATGTAAGGCTCGCCACCATGGTGTTCTGCGGCTTTGACCGTTACACCAGCTGGTGCAATGGAAGTAAAGTAGTTGATTATTTTTTCTGTAATTTTTTGTGACGATTGATTGGGCACCAGTCTACAAGAAATTTTTGCAAATGCCTTAGAAGGTAATACAGTTTTAGCGCCTTCACCGGTATAGCCACCCCAAATACCATTCACTTCAAGGGTTGGTCTAATGCCCGTTCTTTCGTTGCTGCTATATCCTTTTTCACCCCATAGTTCTGTTACGCCTAAATCTTTAGCATATTCTGATGCGTCAAAAGGTGCTTCTGCCATTTTAGCTCTTTCAATATCTGATGATTCAACAACATCGTCATAAAAACCTGGAATGGTAATATGGTTATTTTCGTCGTGGCAAGATGCAATCATTTTTGAAAGCATGGTAATAGGGTTAGCTACTGCGCCTCCATACACACCACTATGTAAATCTCTGTTAGGGCCTGTTACTTCTATCTCGATATAACTTAATCCGCGCACACCAATATCAATAGATGGATTTTCCATGCTTAACATAGAAGTATCACTAATTAAAATAACGTTAGCGTCCAGTAGTGCTTTATTCGCTTTTACAAATGTGGCCAAATTAGGGCTGCCTACTTCTTCTTCACCTTCTATTAAAAATTTAATATTGGTGGTAAGCGTGCCGGTTTGCACCATGGTTTCAAGGGCTTTTACGTGCATGTAAAATTGTCCTTTATCATCTGCAGAACCACGCGCATAAATTTTACCATCCTTAATAACAGGGTCAAAAGGTCCGCTGTTCCATAGTTCCAGTGGATCGGCGGGTTGCACATCATAGTGTCCGTAAACAAGCACGGTAGGAAGTGCAGGGTCAATTATTTTTTCGGCGTACACAATGGGGTGTCCTTCTGTAGGATAAATTGTTGCTGTAGTAGCGCCAGCTTCTACTAAACTTTTTTTAACAGCTTCCGCACAGGTAAGCATGTCATTTTTATTTTCGGTTCTAGCGCTCACACTAGGTATGCGTAGTAATGCTAATAATTCTTCTAAAAAACGGTCTTTGTTTTTTTCTTGGTAGTCTTTCCAAACTTGCATATTCTTTTAATTTCTAGGGTTCTAATTGATGTTTTTTATCTGATAGTATATTATCGAGGGTCCAAGTTAGTTTCTTTTCAAATGTGGCCTGTCTTTCGGTGCAATTTTTATTACAAATGCCACAGCTGATGGCTAAACAACCATCGGTATGCACAAAAAGTTCGATAGCGTCTCCAAAATGTGATTTAATGAGATCCGATAAACTGTCTATTTCGCGGTGAGCTTCGTGTACATTTAAAAACCAAGGCACTGTTAAATGGCAATCTATGTGGATTAAGCTACCATATTTTATGACGCGTAAATTATGTAGATCAATCCAGTTTTCTACTTTGTTTTTATTTAGTACCGCAATAAAATTATTTAATAAATCTAGGTCGGCCTCATCCATAATACCTGCAAATGAAGACCTTAGTATTTTGTAGCCGTTGTAAATAATAAGTAGGCTCATGCCCAGTGCAATAATTTTAT
>JBIKIS010000062.1:0-11489 GCA_044361485.1 Sediminibacterium sp. | reverse complement strand
GCTAAACTATACTACCTACGTGAGCGTAGCGGTAAAAGTGCACGTATTAAAGAAAAACGTTTCTAGTAGAACAATACCTTTTTACAAACGGAAGTTAGCATCCAGCTACTTCCGTTTTTTTATGCCCATTATTTGACCCTTTACATTGTTTTTCCCCTACCTTTATAGTCTTAAATCAAATCATTATGGGCAACTTAGGATTTCAAGAAATATTACTCATTGCAGTAGTTGTACTTGTTTTATTTGGCGGACGAAAAATTCCAGAATTTATGCGTGGCCTTGGTAAGGGTATCCGTGAATTCAACGATGCAAAAAACAACGTGAAAAAAGAATTAGAAGAAGGTATCAAAGAAAAAGATACACAAGCTTAATTCTGATCTCATTTTTACTGACTAACAAACAACTTTAGCCTTTGTTTCGGTTCACTTCAATCAAAGACTATCATAACAATTTACAGAGCGGCCAAACCACAGTTGTGGAGGCCGTTCGTTTTTTTGTGGAAGCAGCTACAAATGGTGCTTCATTAAATGCATGGCTTAACATATACGAAGATGAAGCATTAGCAGCAGCAAAAAAACTAGACGAACATATCCTCGCCGGACAACCTTTACTGCCTCTTCATGGCGTAGTAGTGGGTTTAAAAGATGTGATTGCTTATAAAAATCATCCTTTGTCTGGAGCTTCTAAAATGCTCGAAAATTTTCATTCCATTTTTGACGCCACTGTTGTAGAAAAACTAAAAGCAGCAGGTGCGATTATTTTAGGAAGACAAAACTGCGATGAGTTTGCGATGGGAAGTAGCAATGAAAACTCGGCGTATGGTCCCGTAAAAAATGGCATCGACCCAGCCCGTGTACCTGGTGGATCGTCGGGCGGCTCTGCAGTGGCGGTTCAGATGAATCATTGCATGATTAGTTTAGGGTCAGATACAGGCGGCTCTGTAAGACAGCCCGCCGATTTTTGTGGCATCGTTGGATTCAAACCTTCTTATGGAAGAATTTCACGTTACGGACTTATCGCGTATGCCTCTTCTTTTGATCAGATTGGCATTTTTGCAAAGTCGGTTGCGGATGTTGCATTGGTGCTTGAAATTATTGCGGGCCAAGATGCATTTGATAGCACCGTTTCAGAACAACCGGTTCCTGCATATAGTAAGTTGGTAAATGATCAACCTTCAAAAAAACGTATCGCTTATTTTAAAGACGCCCTAGAGCATCCAAGTTTAGATCCTGAGATCAAAAAAGCAATATATACTTCCATAGCGCATTTGCAAAAAGCAGGATATACCGTAGATGCGGTTTCATTTGATATGCTTGATTTAGTAGTGCCCACTTATTATGTATTAACTACCGCCGAAGCCTCTAGTAATTTATCGCGTTATGATGGTGTAAAATTTGGACACCGCTCTAGCGCTGAAAATATAGACCTTACTGCACTGTATAAAAATGCTAGAAATGAAGGTTTTGGTAAAGAAGTAAAGCGCAGAATTATGCTAGGCACTTTTGTATTAAGCGCTGGTTATTTTGATGCCTATTTTACCAAGGCACAGCAAATTAGAAAACTATTAGTAGATGGCGCTTCACAGTTATTTAAAAATTACGATGCTGTATTATTACCTACCGTGCCGAGTCCTGCATTTTTAATTGGGGATCATGCCAAAGATTCGGTTGCCATGTTTTTAGCAGATATCTATACCGTGTATGCAAACCTTGTAGGTATTCCTGCTATTTCAATTCCTTTGTATCAGCATTCTTCGGGGCTTCCTTTTGGGCTACAAATAATGTGTGCTCCATTTGAAGAGCTGTCATTACTGAAACTATCAACGGCCATTCAAAAATTACATGAATAAGTTTTTTCGTATAGCAGCGTTTATTTTACTCATGTTGATGCAATATGTTGCATCTGCAAAAACCGCTGTATCAGATACAATCATTGACGATAAAAAACCTTTCTCCAATTTATTTTTATACAATAAGGTAGCCTCTAATAAACCGTATCAAGCACAAATCAATCCGCGTGCAATACCTTTTGTAGAGGAATATGTTAGAAAGCAAGGAAAATCACTTGAAAAGATGAAAGTATGGGGCAAACCCTATTTTGATTTATATGATCAAATTTTAGTCAATTACGGTATTCCTAAAGAAATGAAATACCTCAGTGTTATTGAAAGTCATTTAGGCGCTACCGTTACATCTTGGGCTGGTGCAGGTGGGCCGTGGCAGATCATGCCGGGTGTAGCTAGACAGTATGGCTTACAAGTTGGGCCCAATATTGACCAGCGCACAGATTATTTTAAAAGCACCCACGTGGCAGCGCGAATCATGAAACAATTGTACACCGAATTTAGTGATTGGCTACTCGTAGTTGCTGCGTATAATTGTGGCAATGGTTGTGTACGTTCGGCAATTCGACGGGCAAAAACCAGAGATTTCTGGCAGCTTCAATATTTTTTACCTGAAGAAACCCGCAATCATGTAAAAAAATTTATTGCCACACATTTGATATTTGAGGGTGCTGGTGGATTGACCACCATGACAGCAGCGGAGGTTGCAGAAGTGAAAGCTCAAAAGAAAAGTGCACCGCTTACTTTATCGGCACAAGAACTTGCAGAATCTGCGCTTATCGAAGTATCTGGAAGGTTTAACGCACTCGTGGTAGCCAACGAACTAAAAATTAATATTCAGCAGTTTAACGCCTGGAACCCTGGATTTGATAAAGCACTTGCAGCTGGTGAAAAATATGCCATGCGCATTTCAAAAGAAAAAGAAACCATTTTTTTAGCTAAAAAAAATCAATTACTGCTTGCGTCTGTACGGGCAATTATTGAAGGGTCTGCACAGTAGTTAGTACTTTTTTGATGGCAGCGGCTTTGAGTAAACACTCTTCATATTCTTTTTCCGGATCTGAATAAATGGTGATGCCTCCACCTACTTGATAGTTAGCCTGACCTGTTTCGCTGTTATAAAAAATACTTCTAATTACTACATTAAAGTCAAAGTTACCGGCTGGATTAAAATAACCAACAGTACCAGCGTATAACCCACGACTTGTAGGCTCCAATGCGTCAATGGTTTCCATGACACTTTTTTTAGGGGCACCTGTCATACTCCCCATTGGAAATGTGGCGTCTAAGATTTCTGAAAATGAAACCTTATCGTTAACCTTGCCAGTAATTGTAGAAATCATTTGATGCACCTGCGGAAAACTATAAATTCCAAAAAGTTCAGACACATGCACAGATCCCTGCTCGCAAATTTTACTCAAGTCATTTCTTACAAGGTCTACTACCATCACATTTTCACTTTTATCTTTACTGCTGTTTTGAAGTGCTTTTAATTGTTCCTGGTCGTCTGCATCGTTTTCAAGAATTCGTTTAATGGTTCCTTTGATGGGTTGTGAAATAAGCTGATTGCCTTTTTTTTGAAGGAATCTTTCGGGACTTGCACATAATAGATACTGCTGATCATTTTTATAAAAGCATGCAAAAGGCGTAGGCGATAGGTCCATGAGCGCTGTATATACATTTATAGGCCCAGCATTTAAATGGTTTACTTCAAAAGCCTGACAATAATTGATTTCATAAAAATCGCCACGTCTAATGAGCGCTAATATTTTCTCTATGTTTTCTAAATAAGTGGATTTACTTATGCGTGGCGTAATAACAGTTGATGTGCTTTGCTTTAACTGATTGGAAGAAGTATCCGTTAATGATGAATCAAGTCGTTGTATTTGTTCAAATAGCTCCTGGGGGTTTTCATGTTCACTTTGGATGGTTGCTTTATTACCAGTAAGTTCTATGACAACTGAAGGAATATACAAATAGGCCAACGGAAATCCCGTAAGATTTTCTTTAGCGTTTGTCTTGATAATACGGTGGTATTCGTAATTGAAATGCGCAAAAATCCATTCACCATTATGCGTTTGAATGAAATGGTCAACGTCGTTAGCTTTTACGCTATCAATGGATATATAAGCGGAAGGGTTGGCTGCTGCTATGCAATCTAGCGCGACATAGGGCGATTCGTAAGCATGGTTATCCAAAAAAGTGCAAACCTCAAACTGGTTGATCCAGTGTAAGATTTGCACTTTAAATGCTTTGGGATTATCAATTAAAAAAACCTGCTTATTTTTTTTCACGTAGGTTATAGATGATTAAAAATCATCATCATCGTCATCAAATCCACCATTCTTATCGTCAAATAAATCAAACTCATTAAAGTCCTCGTCTAATTTAAAATCATCTTCGTCGGAGCCTGCACCTTTCTTTTTTGGACCTGCAGGTTTTTTGGTTTTACTTTTTGGTAAATCAAATTCTGCAAAGTCTGGATCCCAGCTATCATCTTCTTCACTCACGTTCCAGTCATCATTTTCTTCGTCTTCATCCAAATCATCATCGTCGTCATCAACGGACTTTTTTGATGCGGACTTACTACTTGATTTTTTAGGCGTTGACGTTTCATCATCATCGTCATCAAAATCATCATCGTCTTCTAATTGCTTTTTGCTTTTAGAAGAAGCTTTTGGTGCAACATTTTTTGTTGCTGTTTTAGGGGCTGAGGACTTTTGATCCTTATCAGATTTCGCTGCCATATTTCTAATAAGATTTACTGCGTAAAATTTCAACGCAAATTCCTTTTAACCAAATAAAATTGCAAAAAAATTTAAAATATTTTTTTCTACTAAATTTTTACTATTTGTTCGCGTCCCGGACCGTTGGATACATAAGTAACAGGCGCACCAATATAATTATTGATAAAGTCTACGTAAGTATTCATGGTAGCAGGGAGTTCAGATGCCAATTTTAATTGAGTGGTATCCATATTCCAACCTTTAAAGCTTTGTAAAACAGGCTCAATGTCAATATTTGACATCTGAAAAGGCACTTCTTTTGTGGTAGCGCCGTCTATACCATATGCAGTACAAACCTGTAGCTCTTCAAAAGCGTCTAAAACGTCGGCTTTTGTCATTACTACTTGTGTTACACCATTAATCATACAGGCGTATTTTAGGGCTACTAAATCGATCCAGCCGCATCTGCGCGGACGTCCGGTTGTAGCACCAAATTCACTTCCAATTTTTCTAATTTCTTCACCTACGCTGTCGTGTAATTCGGTAGGGAATGGACCACCACCCACTCTGGTACAATACGCTTTGGTTACACCAAAAACTTCATTGATTTGTTTAGGTGAAACGCCAAGTCCAGTACAAACGCCTGCAGAAATCGTGTTAGAAGAGGTAACAAATGGGAACGTACCAAAATCAATATCAAGCATACTGCCTTGTGCGCCTTCTGCTAAAACTTTTTTACCTGCTTTTATTTGATCATTGATATAATATTCGCAGTTGATCACATTGAGTGTTTTTAAAAACTCAAGCGCTTCAAAAAACTCTTCTTCCCAAGCCGAAATATCTTCAATGAAATGAAAATTATCTAATAATTTCTGGTGCTTTAAACGAAGCTTAATGTATTGGGTGGTAAAGCGTTTGTCTAGTAAATCACCTACTCTTAAAGCGTTACGGCCTGTTTTGTCCATATACGCTGGTCCAATACCTTTAAGGGTAGAACCAATTTTACTTTCACCTTTAGAAAGTTCAGATGCTTTATCAAGTGCACGGTGCGTTGGAACAATGATATTGGTACGTGCCGAAATAAATAAATTTTTGCGTACGTCAATTCCAAAAGCAGCAACCGCGTCACATTCTCTTTTTAATGTTACTGGATCTAGTACCACGCCACCACCAATAATATTTACTTTGTTTTGGTGGAAGATACCAGAAGGTATTTGGTGAAGTACCATTTTTTTGCCTTCTACATACAAAGTGTGTCCGGCATTGGGTCCGCCCTGAAAGCGCGCAACAATATCATAATTAGGTGCAAAATAGTCTACTATTTTACCCTTTCCTTCGTCACCCCATTGTAACCCTAATAATACGTCAACCATAAATTCAAATTTGAAGGACAAAAATAAGTGTTGAAAGTCCTAATAAAAATTAATTTTCTGCTTCTGCGTCAAACCGGTCTACGGTTTGGATACCATGTAGTGCTTTTAGCCTTGTAACAAGAACTTCTAGCTCTTCTTTGTCGTGTACAAATATTTTTATGGTACCCTCAAAAAGGCCTTCTTTGGATTCAATGGTTAGGCCCGCAATATTGATGCGTAAATCACCACTAATAATATTGGTTATTTTATTAATAACCCCTACATCGTCGAGTCCTATAATTTTAAGACCCGTTAAAAACGATATTTCTTTGTTTTTAGCCCACTTGGTTTTTACAACCCGGTGTCCGTAATTGGCTAATAATTGAGTAGCATTGGGACAGTTGGTCCGGTGAATAATGAGCCCTTTACCCGTACTTACAAAGCCAAATACGTCATCACCTGGTATTGGATTGCAACATTTTCCAAGGGCATACTTGATTTTGTCGCTACTTTCTCCAAAAATGATCAGTTCCGATTCTTTTTTAGAGTAGGTTTTACCAGCTCCGGGTTCGGTGCTGGTCTCGATTAAATTTGGCTTTGGTTTTGGAAGTTCTATTTTATCGCCATGAACCGTAAAGTCTTTAAGTTCTTTTAGGTCAAGAGATTTGGTAGCAATTTTATAGTGTAAATCCAGACCAGATGGTAGCTTGTAAAAATGAACCAGTTCGTCTATGTTATGCTGGCTGTATGCAGCACCCATACTCTCTAATTTGCGTTGAAGCACATATTTTCCATCTTCTGCAACGGTTCTTTTTTCTTCACGTAAAGCGTCTTTAATTTTATTTTTTGCTTTCGCTGTTACTACAAACCCAAGCCAGTCATCCGAAGGTTTTTGTTTGTTACTGGTAATAATTTCTATTTGGTCTCCACTTCTTAGCACATGGCTTAATGGCACTAATTTATGTTGCACTTTAGCACCAATACATTTAGATCCTACTGCAGAGTGAATGGCAAATGCAAAGTCTAGTGCGGTGCTTCCGGTAGGTAACATTTTTACTTCACCCTTTGGGGTGTATACGTAAATTTCTTCCGCTAAAAAAGAAGTTTTAAAATCTTGTAAAAAATCGAGACCCGCACCATCTTGTGTATTTAACACTTCTCTAATTTGTCCAAACCATTTATCAAAACGGTCTTCACTATCGTTTCCTTCTTTGTATTTAAAGTGTGCCGCTAAACCTTTTTCTGCAATTTCGTTCATACGTTTAGAACGAATTTGAACTTCCACCCATTTACCCTGCGGTCCCATCACGGTTGTGTGCAAAGCCTCGTATCCATTGCTTTTGGGGTTACTTAGCCAGTCTCTTAAACGCTCTGGCGATGGCATGTATTCGTCTGTGATGGTAGAGTATACTTTCCAACAATCTTCTTTTTCTTTTTCGGGTGCCGAGTCTAAAATAATTCGAATGGCAAAAAGGTCATACACTTCTTCAAAAGCAACACCCTTCTTTTTTATTTTATTCCAAATCGAGTGAATACTTTTTGGTCGTCCATAAATTTCAAATTCAAAACCACTATTCGTTAATTTCTCTTTAATTGGTTTTACAAACTCATTGATATATCTAGTGCGTTCTCTTTTTGTTTCTGCTAATTTTTTTGCAATGTCTTTGTATCCCTCTGGCTCCATGTATTTCATGGATAAATCTTCGAGTTCAGTTTTTACATTGTAAAGTCCCATCCTGTGTGCAAGCGGTGCATATACCCAAATGGTTTCGGAAGCAATTTTTAATTGCTTTTCTTTTTTCATAAAATCCAGCGTACGCATGTTGTGTAAGCGGTCTGCTAGTTTGATGAGAATCACACGAGGGTCATCGGTGAGGGTTAATAAAATCTTTTTAAAATTTTCTGCTTGCTGCGAAGTGTTGGTGTCCATTACCGTAGAAATTTTGGTAAGGCCATCTACAATTTTTGCAATTTCGGTACCAAACTCACGCTGTACGTCTTCGAGTGAGATATCTGTGTCTTCTACGGTGTCGTGTAATAGTGCGCAAATGGTACTTCTTACCCCAAGGCCAATTTCCTCTACACAAATCATGGCAACTGCAATGGGATGCAAAATATAAGGCTCGCCACTTTTGCGACGCATGGTTTTGTGCGCATCTGCGGCCATTTCAAAAGCCTGTCTTACTAGTTCTTTATCACCTTTTTTTAATTTAGGACGTAGGCTTCGAGAAAGTGCACGGTAATGCCTAACGATTTCGTTTTTCTCTTGCTCGGCATTTAAATTATATTTTGGAAGTGCAAGTTCGGCACTCATTTGCGGGTCCTGATCCATATCTTTTACGAATATACGAATTAGCCCGCTTTTTTTGTGCTTACATTTGCATTTCACTATGAGCACGTCGGCACCAAAAAAAGTTTTTAGTTTTTTATTATTGGTTCGGGTTTTCAAATTTGTAAGACCCTACCGCGCTATTTTTTATGGTAGCGTTTTGCTGGCTATCGTGATGGCTATTTTTGCGCCCATTCGTCCTTATTTAATTCAGTTAACAGTGGATATGGCCACTGGAAAAACGGTGCATGTTCCGGGTTGGCTCAAACTTTTTATTGCCGAACAACATCTATCCGACGCCTCAAAGTTTATTATAGCTGTGACCCTTTTTCAAGTGGTGTTTTTATTTGTTGAAACGGCTATTCGGTTTTTCTTTTCATTTATGACAGCAGCGGTAGGACAGCGCGTGGTAAAGGATTTGCGCATTGCAGTGTATGAAAAAATTGTAGGCCTTCATTTACGTCAATTTGATAAAACCCCTATTGGAACCTTAACCACTAGAACCATCGATGACATTGAAAGAATCAACGATATTTTTTCGGATGGGCTCATACCAATTATTGCAGATTTGCTCACCATTGTGTTTACACTGGCTACCATGTTTTGGATTAATTGGCAATTGACACTCGTGAGCTTGGCGCCATTTCCCATCATGATTATTGCTACTTATTTTTTTAAGGAAAGCGTCAATAAAAGTTTTGTTGAAGTGCGTAATGCAGTGGCTAGTTTAAATGCATTTATCCAAGAACATTTGTCGGGCATGGCGGTGGTACAAGCTTTTGCTGCAGAGGGTAGAGAACTAAATAAGTTTAAAAAAATAAACGCCGAGCACCGCCTCGCAAATATCAAGGCCATATTTGCGTATTCTGTGTTTTTTCCAATTGTTGAAGTGGTACTGGCCATTAGCACCGGTTTATTGGTGTGGTTTATTGCAGGCAATGCATTAGACGCCGGACTACTCATGTCTTTTATACTCTATTTAAATCAGTTGTTTAGGCCACTGAGGGTCATTGCCGATAAATTTAATGTGCTTCAAATGGGTATGGTTGCCGCCGAAAGGGTGTTTAAAGTAATGGACAATCCCGATCAAATGCCACCGGACAGCGCTGATAGTGTCGACGCTGGCATTTTAAAGGGTAATATAGATTTCAATGACGTTTGGTTTGCCTACAAAGAAGAGCAATACGTTTTAAAAGGCATCAATTTTTCTATTGGAGCAGGGCAAACCGTAGCCCTTGTTGGTCATACAGGAAGCGGAAAAACCTCCATTATTAGCCTACTCAACCGTCTTTACACCATAAATAAGGGTGATTTACTGCTGGATCAAAAGCCAGTTACTGCCTACACGCTAGAAAGCCTAAGGCGTAATATTGGCGTGGTTTTGCAGGATGTTTTCCTTTTTTCAGGGTCTATTTTGGACAATATTACCCTTCGAAACCCTGGTATTTCAGAGGCGGAAGTCATAAATGCTGCTAAGCTCATGGGTCTCCACGATTTTATCATGCAATTACCTGGCGGGTACCATTATCATGTGATGGAACGGGGTGCCACCCTCAGTTTAGGGCAGCGCCAGCTTATTTCCTTCATTAGAGCGCTACTATACAATCCAGCCATTTTGGTGCTGGATGAGGCTACTTCCTCTGTTGACTCTGAAACGGAGCAGCTCATCGAAAAAGCCACCGAAACACTCATAACTGGCAGAACCTCAATTGTTATTGCGCACCGCTTGTCCACCATTCGTAAGGCCGATTTGATCATTGTGCTTGACAAAGGGGAGGTAAAAGAGAGCGGAAACCATGAATCACTCCTCCAAAAAGGGGAATTTTATGCCCGTTTGTATGAAATGCAGTTTGAAACAAAAAACACCCATTCTGTGTAGGTTTTGCGTCAAAAAAAGCCCCTTTTTTCTTCGATTTTAGTTGTTTTCTTTTACTGATTTCAAGGGTATAATCCTTATCTTTGCCGCAAATTTCGAGAAAGGTATGACGTTTAGAAGCATTAAATCTTTACTGGTAAAGACTTTCAGCGTTTTTTCGTTGCTGTTAGCGACCCAGGCATTTGCTGGGGAAAATCATACACCAGCACCTGCAGGAGCGGGCGTAGAAGCTACAGCTACAACAGAGGCACATGGTGCCAACAAAGAAGGTGATTTTAATGTTACCGAAACCATTTTAGAGCATATCAAAGATGATCATAGCTGGCATTTGTGGGGTCACACATCCATTCACTTACCTGTTATCTTAAAAACCTCTAAAGGTTTTGAAGTTTTCTCTTCTGAAAAATTAGTAGACGAGCACCACGAGCCAGCTATATACAAAGGCAATTTTGACTATAAATTAGTTGAAGGAAAAACTAAAATTGTTGATGCGAACGGAAACGTTGACAAAGAAGCAAGCAAACAATTATGGGATTTTTCTATCACTAAAAACGTAGCAAGTTTATTTGTTTCTGTTTTTATTTTATTAGTGGTGTTGTTAAGCGCTGCTGCTGCTTATAAAAAAACAGGTGTTAAATCAGCACCTAAAGGACTTCAATCTTTTATGGAACCTATTATTTTATTTGTAAGAGATGAAGTGGCGATTCCAAATATTGGTGCAAAAAAAGCGGGCAAATACATGCCGTTTTTATTAACCATTTTCTTTTTGATTTTAATCAATAACTTTTTAGGACTTATTCCATTTTTCCCAGGTGGAGCCAACGTGAGCGGTAACATTGCCTTTACCATGACACTTGCTGTATTTGTGTTTATTGTGGTTAACGTAAGCGCTAATAAAAGTTACTGGGAACACATTTTTTGGATGCCAGGCATGCACTGGAGCATGAAATTATTTTTAGCACCCATCGAGTTGATTGGTGTGTTTACAAAGCCTATTTCTTTAATGATTCGTTTGTTTGCGAACATTACAGCAGGCCACATTCTAGTATTAAGTTTGATTTGTTTGATCTTCATATTCAAAACGGTTTTTGCTTCTGCAATTGCTGTTCCTTTCGCGGTATTTATTGGTTTGATCGAGTTGTTGGTTGCATTTTTGCAAGCCTTCATCTTTACCATGCTTGCTGCGATGTACATTGGAATGGCTACAGAAGAGCATCACCACGACGCACATGAAGCAGCAGCACATCACTAAAATATTTTAATAACTTTTTTTCAATAACAATTAAAACGTAACAAAATGGTAGTAGGAAGTGTTGCCGCAATCGGCGCTGGATTAGCTGCTATCGGTGCTGGTATCGGTATC
>JBIKIS010000213.1:0-3552 GCA_044361485.1 Sediminibacterium sp. | reverse complement strand
TTTACACTAAGTCAAATTTAACCCCCAAATGCAAAGAATATGTTAATAGAGGGCTAAAAATTGATAATTTCACTGAATAATTCAATCTAAATAAGGCTGAACTTTAAAAAGCTAAATTTTAGCGCTGGACTATTAAAACGATAATCCGGTTCAAGATTTTTATTTAACCAAAATTCTAAACAATGAGGACAAAAATTCGTTTACTGACACTCCTTGTATTGATGTTTGCGGGCACTACATTATTTGCCCAAGACAAAGCAATATCGGGTGTTGTAAAAGACAACACTGGCGCAGAATTATCTGGCGCTACAGTGTCTGTTAAAGGCACATCTAACAGTGTCATGACAGATGCAAAAGGTAAGTTCACAATCAAGGCAGGTGCAAAAGCAACACTAGTTGTTTCTTTTGTGGGTTTCGAAAGCAAAGAAGCTGTAGTTGGCGGTCAAACAACCGTAAACTTCTCTTTAGCGCCAGGAACTAGTGCTTTAAATGATGTAGTTGTAACTTCACTTGGTATTTCTAAAAAGCAAAAAGCGTTAGGTTATGCAACAAGCACTATTAGTGCTGAGCAAATCACTGATGCTGGTACACCAAACTTTGCGACTGCCCTTTATGGTAAGGCGCCAGGTGTTCGTATCGCTGCTACACCAGGTGGTGCAACTTCTGCAGTAAACATCAATATCCGTGGTATCAACTCTATCACTGGTAAAAACGATCCTCTAATTATATTAGATGGTATTCCAATCCGTAACGGTGAAGTTAGAAATGACAACTACTGGGGTGATCAACGTTTAAGAGGTAATGGTTTATTGGATCTTCAAACAGAAGATATCGAAAACATTTCTATCTTAAAAGGTGCATCTGCTGCAGCGCTTTATGGTTCTGAAGCTGTAAACGGTGTTGTATTAGTTACAACAAAACAAGCAAGCAAAAATCGAAAAGGCTTAGGTGTAGACGTTTCTACAAACTATAGCATTGATAAAATTGCTTACTTACCAAGATACCAAAACGTTCGTGGATATGGTATTTCTAACTTAATTTCTAATGGCGGTCAAGATGACGCTGGTTTCTTATATCATGACTTAAATGGTGATGGTATCAAAGAAACAAGAAGCTTAGGTAACTTTAGTATCAACTACGGTCCTAAATTTGATGGTCAACCTATTTTAACTTGGGACAACCGCGTAATTCCTTACTCTGCACAACCTGATAACTATGCTGGTTTATTCCAAACAGCAACAAACTCAAGTGTTAACGTTGCGGTTTCAAAAGCAACTGACAATGCGAGCATTCGTTTCTCTTTAACTAGACAAGCAAACGAAGGTATCAGTATGAATTCTGGTAGTGAAAAAAATACCATGAACTTGAATACAAGTTTCAGACTTTCTCCTAAGTTTACTACTGATGTAATGGTTAACTATATCAACCAAACAATCAACAACCGTCCTTACTCTATTGATCGTATGATCAACAACTTTACAGGTATGATTGGACGTTTTGATAACGGTGAGTGGTACATGAACAAAGCAGTAACTTCTAAAGGTTATAGATACCGTACTGGTACCCAACAAAGTGCAACACCATCAGAAAATATTTTTACTGCTGGCGCTGGCTTTAAAGGTGATATCGCTGATTATGCATACCGTGTAAAAATGCACCAATTATTAGAGGTAAGTAACCGTGTAATTGCGAGCATGACCAATAACTATTCTATCTTACCTGATTTAAAGTTACGTACGCGTATCGCTACAGACTTTACTTCTGCGAAAGATGAAACTAGACAACCTAATGAAGTTCCTTTAGCGTTTGGTAACTCTGGTTACTTTGGTTTAGGTCAAACACAAAACACCACAGTATATGGTGATGCGTTATTAACCTACACTAAAAAAATCAACAACGATTTAGAAGTGAGTGCACTTGGTGGTTATACTGCTACAGACGAAAGTATGTTGCGTATTACACGTGGTACTTCTGGTGGTTTAAGTACAGAAAATTTATATGACATCGCTGCGTCAATGAACGTACCTGGTCAAGGATCTTCTCGTATGTCAATCACTAAAGATGCCTTTTTGGGTACCTTTAATGCAAACTACAAAGACTATTTATTTGTGGAAGCAACTGTACGTAGAGACCGTACTTCTACTATGAATCCTAATAACAATAGTTTTGCTTACCCTTCTGTTAACTCAAGCTTTATCTTCTCTGACGCGCTTAAAATGCCATCATGGTTATCATATGGTAAATTACGTGGTTCATGGGGTATCGTGGGTAACTTCCCAGATGCTTACTTAGCGAACGTTGCGTATGGTCAAAATACATTAGGTAGCCAAGGTGGTAACCCTGTATTGTACACAAACATTCCAATGAACTTTGGTAATGATGCAATCAGACCAGAGCAAAAGAAAGAATTTGAATTTGGTTTAGAAACAAGATTGTTTAATAACCGTGTAACTTTTGAAGCGAGCTACTATAATGCACAAGTTGTAGATCAAATTCTACCTCTATCATTACCAGCAACTTCTGGAGCTACTTCAATTTTAGCAAACGTAGGTACCCTTAGAAATACAGGTATTGAAGTTACTATTAGCGGTTTCCCTATCAAAAAATCAAACTTTAGCTGGGAAACTGGTGTTAACCTAGCCCAAAATGCAAATAAAGTAGAGCAATTAGCACCAGGTTTAACGGAGTTATTGCATGCTGATTATGATGGTAACGCTGCTCAATTAAAATCTGTTGTTGGTCAACCAATGGGAGATTTTTATGCACACCCTGTATTAACAAATGCTAAAGGTGAGCAAATTGTTAGACCTGACGGTATCTATGCTGTAGATCCTAACACGATGTACAAAGTGGGTAACGCAATGCCTAAATTAATTGGCGGTTGGTTTAACACTGTTAAGTACAAGAACTTTTCTTTTGACGCAATGGTTGACTTCCGTTATGGTGGGTATGTAATGCCTACTGGTATTAACTGGATGATTAGCCGTGGTTTATTAGAAGAGAGCTTACAGTTTATGGATAAAGAAAGCGGTGGTTTATCTTACTACAAAGACAAAACGTCTGGTAAGTATGTACAAACCAATGCTACTGCAGGTCCTCAGGGCGAAAAAGTATTTAACGATGGTATGTTATTACCAGGTGTTAAAGCTGACGGTTCTAAAAATGATAACATTGTTCCTCAATCTTATTATTTCTGGAATACCTACAACTGGGGTGGTCCTCAGTACAGTGCATCTCGTTATGATTTATACATCGTAGAGAATTCATATGTTAAGATGAGAGAAGTTACCATTGGATATAATATGCCAAGCAAAGTTGCTAGCATGATTGGTGCGAAAAAATTACAGTTCTCTGTATTTGGACGTAACTTATTTTATATCTATCGTACACTTAAACACTTAGATGCGGAGCAAACTACTGCTGGTTCACGTTGGGCTCAAAACTTAACAAACGCCGGTGGTAACCCTTCAACTAGAAGCTTTGGTGTGATGTTAAGAGCTTCTTTCTAAGGTTTAATTTCTCTGAAAATTTTAAAAAAATTATATGAAAAAA
>JBIKIS010000061.1:0-11506 GCA_044361485.1 Sediminibacterium sp. | reverse complement strand
CTACACTGAACATAAGGAGCCAATAATTCGGCTATTTTATGAGCTATCACCACCCCATTATTTCGAATACCAATAAATATCAACGACCTCGTAGAAGGCGCAATATTTTCAGCTAATTCAAGTGCCATGCGGTGCATTTTTTGCTGGGCCGCAGCAGCAGACAAAATAGAATTATGGGGTTCCATTATCGCAGATTTAGTACCAAATGTAACAAGAATATTTGCACAATACGAACTGAAACACAACTAAATAAAACAACTTATCTTTACCCCCTAATTGCGCACCATGGAAATGATAGCCCCACTGATTTTTTTAGCCCTTTTGGGTACCGCAGGCTTCCTTTTTTATAAAAAGGCCACCCTCATTAAAAAAACCATTTTTTTGGGCAAATCAGAGATTCAATACAACGAGCCAGGCCGCAGATGGAAACAAGTATTACTGCTTGCGTTTGGACAAAAAAAGATGTTTAAAAATCCTTTGGTTGCTTTTTTACATCTTATCATTTACGCTGGATTTATCATTATCAATCTAGAAGTACTAGAAATTATTATTGATGGTATTACAGGAAAGCACCGTGTATTCTTACCTTTTATTGGTAGTTACTATAGCCTATTTATCAATGTATTTGAAGTACTCGCATTTAGTGTAACGGTTGTGTGTGTGATTTTTTTAGTACGACGTAATATCCTTTACATTAAAAGACTTGCGAGTAATGATTTAGCCGGTTGGCCAAAAACAGATGCGAATCTCATACTTGCCGTTGAGATTGTTTTAATGAGCTTGTTTTTTTTAATGAATGGTGCCGATCAAGCGTTACAGAATATACAAGCGCCTCATTATGCATCAACAGGATCGTTTATTGTTTCAAGCATGTTAGTGCCTAGCTTAAGTACTTTGTCTACAGAAACACTTGTACTTATTGAACGCAGTGCTTGGTGGCTGCATATCATAGGTATTTTAGCCTTTTTAAATTACCTACCCTACTCTAAACATTTACATATTATTCTTGCATTCCCAGCTGCCTACTATAGTGCATTAGAACCAGCAGGGAAAATGAAAAATATGCCTTCGGTACAAAATGAAGTTTTGTATGCCATGGATCCATCGAAAGCACCAACAGATGCTGCACCTCCCACCACATTTGGCGCCAAGGATATTTTTGATTTGAATTGGAAGAGTTTAATGGAGGCATATAGTTGCACTGAGTGTGGCAGGTGTTCTGCTGCTTGTCCTGCCACTACAACGGGTAAATTATTAAGTCCACGTAAAATTATGATGGCTACCAGAGATAGACTTGAAGTAGTCGCGCAAAACATCCAAAAAAACACAAACTTTGTAGACGATCAAAAAACACTCTTACACGATTATATCAGTGTTGAAGAATTAAGGGCTTGTACAACATGTAATGCATGCGTAGAAGCTTGTCCTGTTAGCTTATCTCCGCTAGATATTATTATGGAATTAAGAAGATCATTAATCATGGAAGAAAGTAATGCACCTTCCGAGTGGAACAATACTTTTTCAAATATTGAAAACAATTTTGCTCCTTGGAAATTTTCACCAGAAGACCGTGAAAATTGGGCAAAAGAAATCTAATTATCTACTATTATGAAAGTAAATACAATGGCCGAAATGATGGCTTCAGGAACAATGCCAGAATATTTGTTTTGGGTAGGTTGCGCTGGTAGCTTTGATCAAAGAGCACAAAAAATCACCAAGGCGTTTTCACTTATTTTAGATAAAGTAGGTATTAGTTACGCCATATTGGGTAAAGAAGAAGCGTGTACCGGTGATCCTGCAAGAAGAGCAGGTAACGAGTTTCTATTTCAAATGATGGCCTACCAAAATATTCAGGTCATGAACGCTTATGGTGTTAAAAAAATAATCACCACCTGCCCGCACTGTTTTAATACCATCAAAAACGAATATCCTGAGTTAGGTGGAAATTATGAGGTTATTCACCACACAACCCTACTTCAATCTTTGATCAACGAAGGAAAAATTGTATTAAAAGAAGGCGGTGCGTTTAAAGGCAAAAAAATATCTTACCATGATAGCTGTTATTTAGGTCGCGCTAATAATATTTATGAAGCGCCGCGTAAGGTGTTAGAAATTTTAGACGCTGAGCTTATAGAAATGAAAAGATGCCGCTCTAATGGTCTATGCTGTGGTGCTGGTGGCGCACAAATGTTTAAAGAAGAAGAAGCAGGCACCACCAGAATTAATATAGAAAGGGCCGAAGAAGCGGTTGCAACAGGGGCTCAAGTAATTGCATCGGCTTGTCCATTTTGTAATACTATGATGACGGACGGGATAAAAAATAAAGAAAAAGAAAATGAAATGGCCGTGCTAGATATAGCAGAGCTCATTGCAGAAAGCATGGCTTAATTAAAATATTGAATGATGAACTTTTCTATAGAAGCACATATCCCTTCCGATTTTAACGACCATGCTCGTGTTTGGATTTTTCAGAGCAGCAGGTTATTTAGTATGTCAGAAGCTTTTGAAATTGAAACGATTTTAAAGGATCATTGCAGCGGCTGGAAAAGTCATGGATATGCTGTAAAAGGGTATGCTAATTTATTTTTTGGCCAATTTATTGTGGTAATGGCCGATGAAACCGAGGCCACTGTTGGTGGTTGTAGTACAGACAGTTTATTTAGAATCATCAAACAAATTGAGGCCCTTTGTAAAGTCAATTTATTTGACAGACAAATGCTTGCCTTTTTAGTGAAAGATAAAATTCAACTTTTACCACTCGCGCAAATTAAATATGCAGTATCAAACGGCCACATCAGCCCAACTACTATTTATTTTAACAATACAGTAGGTACAAAAAAAGAATTGATGCAAAACTGGATGATTCCTATGAACGAGAGCTGGCTCGCAGCAAGGGTTTCACAGGCTTAGTGACCACTTTATTTAATTGATAACTTACGGCTAATCTGTAATTTCTGGTATTACTTGAGCTAAATGATTCTAAATTAAAATTAGCACCATACACAAATGTTTGTAATTGCTGCTGTGTGGTAGGGTCAATTATATTAATTGAAACAATGAGTCGGCGATCCAAAAATTTACGCTGTACGCCTAGGTTAACTGTTAGATTACTCCTACTTCTACCCTGCGGATCCGCAAAATTATTGTAGCGTGCTGTACCTTCAAAAGTTAGCAAATTACTTGGGGTGAAATTGTAATTAAGGCTCGTATAAAAAGTGGCACCATCCCTATATTTATATATTAATTTTTCTGCAGCCCCGTACTGGTTAAATATATAGCCCGCACTCCCATTCATTCTAAACTTTTTGGTAAATGTGTAACCACCCCAAGCACTTGCCTCATACTCGCGTCGATCAGAAATATTTTTCCAAGTCACTTCGGTTTTACCACCCGCTTGCAAAGTTCGGATACTATTAAATACCTGCTTCAGTTGGTTGTACCCTAGTGAGGTATTTATATAATACTTGCCTTTCACATAACTAAAATTCCAATCGTAGTTATGCGATAATGTAGGCTCTAAATATGGGTTACCAAATCTAATATTATAGGGGTCACTATAGTCGACATTAGGGTTTAATTCGCCTATGCCAGGACGTCTAATGGTTGCCCTGTAAACCAGGGTGGTATTCATCTCTTTTGAAAACTCTTTGCGAAGTGTAAAATTGGGAAGTATATTCCAATACCCATTGTATACATCACTTGCATTCCCCTTTAAAAAAACAAACTGCAAATTGGTATACTCGGCCTGAACACCAAATGATAAGCGGTATTTACTTTTAAAATTATAGGACAAGCCTGCCCTAGCTGTAGCAACGAGCTGTTCGTTGGTAAAATCGTTACTCAACAAATCATTGATAGCAAATATTTGATCCGACTTACGAAAAAACATGGTATTGACACGACCATGATACCAGGTATTTAAAAAAGAAACACCTCCATTAAAATTATGTTGCTTGGCTTTAAAGGGACGTAAAAAATCGACCCTTAATGACGCTGAATTATTGTCTGTGTTAAATAATTGCCTTTGCGTAGAATCTAAACCCGTTGGTGATTTATCAGGAAAAAGAAACTGCTGAAAAAAGATTCTATTATTATGGGAACTTGATAAATTGGCATTTGCAATAAAACGAAGGTAACCCGGCCCTGTTTTTTGTTTGATATTATAGCTACCAGACAATACATGATTTAATCCGCCGCCCAAACTGTGGTTGTTCCGATTGCTTAATCGGTAAATTTGTTGCTGGTTGTTGATATTGGTAAACGTATTATTCGAATTATTATCAAATGAATTTGGATTGAGCTGATACGTTAGTGAAAGAAGATGCTGTTTATCAATTTCATAATCGGCCTGCGCACGAAAATTAGGTCTCGATGAAAAATTGGTGAATCTATTTTGCGTATTAAAATAATTGGTAGAATCTCTATACATGTTTTCTCTTTTTGAATAACCATTACCAGTGATGGTGCTTACCCCTATCCCGCCATTTAAATTCAATACTAATTTTTGATTGCGGTAACTGCCATTTGCAGATGTTGAAGATTCACCCCTTGTACCTGCACTCACATTTACCCTTCCTACCCATCCAATTTTTCCTTTTTTGGTAACAATATTTATGACTCCACCCGTTTCGGTTGCGTATTGAGGTGGCGGTGTTGTCATGATCTCAATTTTATCTATACTATTGCCTGGTAAACTCTCTAACAAGTCTTGAAGCTGTTGCGCATTCAAATCGGTAGGTTTGTCATCTATGAGTATGCGCGGTTCTTTTCCTTTTAATAAAATTTTACCTGTTGGGTCATTGTTAATGAGGGGCATATTTTTTAATAATTCGGCAGTAGTAGCACCCCCACTTAAAGCACTTTCGCCTACATTAAAAATAATTTTATCATCCTTATTTTCAATGAGCGGCTTTTCGGCATAGACAATTACTTCAGAACTAGCCGCGCCTGATAGAGATAATTTAACATCTCCTAAATTAAAATCGTAACGCTCCTCCCTTAAATAAATACTATCAATTTGAAGGTCGGCGTAACCCACCATGGTTGCTTTTAGTTTATAATATCCAAAAGGTAAATTGATACATTCAAAAGCGCCATTTTTATCAGACACCACTTGAACTGCCACAACAGTATCGGACATTTTTTTTAATTGGATGCTAGCAAATGACAAAGGCTTACTAGTTCCTGCGTCTAATACATTGCCAATAATAAGCCCCATAGACCTCTTGGCCTGAGAAGGAGGCTTCTGACAATAGCCTTGTATACAAAAAAACAAGACCAAAATTATGGATAAAAAAGACTTCATAGTATCGTTTACAAAATAAATCTTTATTAGCAAGATGAGAAATAATAAGTGCTAATTGGCTATTTTTATACAAATAATCGGCCACCATGTTAACGATCTACGGGATACCCAATTGCGACACTGTAAAAAAGAGTTTAGACTGGTTTACAAAACACAAAATTGAATATGTATTTCATAACTACAAAAAAGAAGGTGTAACAGCTGTGCTATTAAAAGACTGGATGTCGCAACAAGATTTTACGCTGATTGTAAATACAAAATCTGCAACGTACAAGAAATTAAGTACAGCAGATCAGGCTAAATGTTCAAAAGCAAGTACAGCCATTACTATACTTCAAGAAAACACCAGCTTAATAAAAAGACCCATTGTAACCAAAAAAGGTAAAATTATAGCTATTGGATTTGATCCAGAAACCTATGCAAGCTTATTTTAAAATAGATGCTAATTTTTGCAAGAGTTCTTCGCCCCTTAAATCTTTACCTATAATTTTTCCGGTAGGATCAATTAATAAATTGGCAGGTATACTTTGAATTCGGTATAATTGTGCCACTTCGTTACTCCAGTACTTTAAATCACTTACATGTGTCCATGTGAGTTTGTCCGCAGCAATAGCCTGAATCCAACCGTTTTTGTCTTGGTCTAAAGAAACGCCCAATACGGTAAAGTTTTTTGATTTATAGGTATTAAATGCAGTAACTACATTTGGATTTTCTTGTCTACAAGGCCTACACCAGCTAGCCCAAAAATCTATAAGCACATACTTACCTCTGAATGAAGACAATTTAACAGGCTTTCCATTTTGATCATTTTGTGTAAACTCTGTTGCCATAGAACCAATTTGTCCAATTTTAGCATCGTTCACAGATTTTACAATCATTTCAGAAAAATATCCTTTTTGAGCAGTAGGCTGCAGTGCATTAAATCTACGTTCAAGTTCATCAGGCCCAGAAAACAATGGTCCAATAGCATAAAGCGCAAAGGAACTTACCACTGATGCTGGGTTTGCATTAACAAAACCAACTGTTTCATTCAATAACACTTGCTTGTAACTATTAAACAAACCAACGAGAGAATCACGCTTTGGCGTTTGTGCTGTTTCTGCTTGAATAAGCGGCACAATAGCGTTGAGCTTATCTTTTAATGGCACAAATTGAAGTCTAAATTTTTCGTAGGTAGGGTGCAATACAGATCCTGATAATTTAATTTGATCGGGTGCGGCTATATCACCTTCTAAAATAACAGCTTCATTACCAATAAACATTTCGATATTAAGCTGAGGCGCAGCAGAAAAAGTAAGTTGCAGAAGCATGCCTTCATTTACATTTCCCTTTAAACTAAACGTTTCATTTACAATTGTTGCAGTAGCAAGCGCTAGTCCGTTAAACACATTTTTTACAGTAGCTGTACTTCCATTGGTCAATCCCTTCACTTTTCCAGTAACGGTAAAATCAGCGGCTATAGCAGCCTGAAAAGAAAATAAAACTATAAACGTGTATATAATTAGTTTGCGCATACTCTATTTTTTATTCTTATTTTTTGTGTCTATTTTTTAATATTTCAATTACATCCTGCAAATTATAACCTTTTGCCTGTAACAAAATTAAATAATGAAAAAGTAAATCAGATGCTTCATTTAAAAATAAAAGCTCATTGTCATCTTTGGCTTCAATCACAAGTTCTACTGCTTCTTCACCCACCTTCTGTGCCATTTTATTGATACCCTTTGCAAACAAAGAAGCCACATAAGAAGTTTCAGGGCTATCATTTTTACGACGCGCAATAACGGTTTCTAAATAGGTTAAAAAATGAGCCGCGTTATTTTCTTCACCCCAGCATGTATCCGTACCGTTATGACATGTAGGTCCAACTGGAACAACTTTTACAAGAAGCGAATCGGCATCACAATCGAGTAACATTTCTTTGTAATTCAAAAAGTGACCACTCTCTTCTCCCTTAGTCCAAAGTCTATTTTTTGACCTACTATAAAAAGTGACTTTTTTGGTTGAAAGGGTGGTTTGAATGGCAGCAGCATTCATAAATCCAAGCATCAAAACCTTACTGGTTTCAATATCTTGAATAACCGCTGGCACTAGCCCATCCACGTATTTTGAAAAATCAATATTGTCTAACATAATGATGTGTAAATGTAAAAATTAAAGCCTAATTGGCAATCCTTTCTCTAATAAAAATGATTTTAAAGCATGTATTTCTATTTCTTTAAAATGAAAGACACTAGCAGCAAGCGCTGCATCAGCTGCTCCAGCCTTAAAAACAGCCTCAAAATGCTCCATGGTTCCGCCGCCACCCGATGCAATAACCGGTATAGCAACTGCTTTAGAAACAGCACTTGTAATGTCTATAGCAAAGCCTGCCTTGGTGCCATCATGGTTCATTGAGGTTAAAAGAATTTCGCCAGCACCGAGCTTTGCCACTTCTCGAGCCCAGGCCAAACAAGTTGTTTTGGTAGCCACCGTACCGCCATTTAAATACACATACCATTCACCATCCGCTTCTTGTTTGGTATCTATGGCCACCACAATACACTGACTTCCAAATTCCTTGGCTAATGCTGACACGAGTTCAGGATTTTTGAATACTGCAGAATTGACGGCTATTTTATCGGCACCATTTTGGAGCAATACGCGCACGTCTTCGATACTTGACACACCGCCACCTACTGTAAATGGAATATTAATAACGGCGGCAATTTTTTTTGCTAAATCAGCAAGTGTTTTACGTTTTTCATTGGTGGCGGTAATATCTAAAAATACAAGTTCATCAATCCCTGCAGCTGCGTAAAAAGCACCAAGCTCGACGGGGTCACCTGCATCTCTAATGTTTTCGAAATTGACACCTTTAACAGTTCTTCCGTTTTTAATATCTAAACAAGCAATGATTCTCTTTGCTAACATAAGTTTGAGTTATGAATTAAACTGCTGTAATGATTCGAGTGTAATTCGGTTTTCATAAATAGCCTTACCTACAATGGCTCCAGCGCAACCAATACCAGCAAGCGCTTCAAGATCTTGAAGCGAACTAACACCACCACTTGCTACTAATTTTAATTGAGGGAACATCGATAAAAGTGATTCATATAATACGGTAGAAGGTCCTTCTAAACGGCCATCTTTTGTAACGTCGGTACAAAAAATATTGGTGATTCCCTGGTTCATATACCCGCCAATAAAATCATTGATAGAAATGTCAGATGTTTTCAACCAACCATTTACAGCGATAAGATTATCTTTTACATCGGCGCCTAAAAAAAATGCTTGGGCACCATAGGTACTTACCCAGTTTAAAAAAAGTTCAGGGTTAGCAACAGCAATACTACCAATGGTTGCCAGAGATGCACCACGCTCAAAAACAAGTGCTACATCCTGATCTGTTTTAATGCCACCTCCAAAATCAATTACCAATTTTGTTTGAAGCGCAATGGACTCCAATACTTTCCAGTTTTTAACAGCCCCTGCTTTAGCGCCATCTAAATCCACCAAATGAAGCCTTTTAATTCCAGCATCTTCAAATGCCTTTGCCACTTCCAATGGATTTTCGTTGTAAATGGTTTTTTGCGCATAATCACCCTGCGTTAAACGAACACATTTTCCATCAATAATATCTATAGCAGGTATAATTTGCATCTTATTTGATATCTAAAAAGTTTTGTAATATTATTTCTCCTACAGCAGCACTTTTTTCGGGATGAAATTGTACCCCATAAAAATTATTTTTTTGAAGTGCTGCACTGTATGGAAATATATAATGGGTAGTAGCTATAGTGTCAGGTCCAAGAGCTGCATAATATCCGTGAACAAAATAACAATAAGCATCAGGCGCCAAGCCATTAAATAATGGTGACCCATACTCACTTATTGTATTCCATCCCACCTGCGGAATTTTATCGGTCCCATTGGGTAAAAAAGAAACAACAGATTCATCAAATACAGATAAACAGGGGGTGTTGTTTTCTTCAGAATAGGAACATAACAATTGCATACCTAAACAAATACCTAGCACGGGCTGCTCCAATGATTTAATAACGGTATCTAAATTTCTTTCCTTTAAGTAAGTCATAGCAGTACTCGCCTCCCCAACACCCGGAAAAATAACACGATCCGCTTTTTGCAATAGCTCCACATTGTCAGTTACAACTGCGCTAACACCAAGTCTTTCAAGTGCATAGGTCACCGACAATATGTTTCCTGCATTGTATTTTACGATGGCAACATTCATATTACTTTTGACCAATTACAGATGATAAAAATTGAGCGGTAGTGGATGTAACGTCTACACTATTTTCAAGCGCTTTAATATACGCAGACCCAATAATAGCGCCAGCCGTATGCCTCGAAGCCAGTTCAAATGAAGCCGCATCTTTTACACCAAACCCAACTAAAATAGGATTGTTTAAATGCATCTGCTTTAGTTTATGCAGGTATGCATCTACTGCATCAAAATTAAGTGCAGAGCCTGTTGTAGCTGATGCACTTACTGCATATAAAAAACCAGAACTTAAGGAATCCAGATATACAATACGCTCAGTGGGTGTTTCGGGCGTTACTAAAAATATAAAATCTAACCCGTGCTTTTTTACAATGGCACCATAGGTGGATTCAAACTCGTAGGCAGGCATGTCTGGTAAAATAAGACCATCCACCCCCACTGCTGCAGCTGCTGCACAAAATTTTTCGAATCCATATTGCAACACTGGATTCATATAACCCATGAGCACCACAGGTATATTACTAGTGGCTCTTAATGATTTCAATTGATCAAACAAAACCTCAATAGACATGCCATTTTCAAGTGCTCTAGCGCCACTCTCCTGGATTACGGGTCCATCAGCTAATGGATCAGAATAAGGCATACCCAATTCTACTAAATCTGCCCCATTTTTTTCGAGTGCAGCGATGATAGGAAGTGTACTATCTAATGCCGGATAACCAGCCGTGCAGTATACGTTTAATACTTTTGATGACTTGGTATTAAATAATTTTTTTAGTCTTGTCATGAATCTAATTTTTGCATGTACGTAGATAAATCTTTATCTCCTCTTCCACTTAAACAAATAACAACGGTATCGGTGGGCTTCCATTTTATTTGATCGAGTGCCGCAAAAGCATGTGCAGTTTCTAGGGCTGGAATAATACCTTCCGTTTTACTGACATGAAAAGCAGCATCCATGGCTTCATCATCTGTAGCACTTAAAAACAAACCTCTTCCCGATGAATACAAGTTTGCATGCATGGGGCCAATGCCAGGATAGTCTAAGCCCGCCGAAATACTGTGCGGCTCAATTACCTGACCATCTGGTGTTTGCATTAATAAACTTTTACTTCCATGTAATATTCCGGGCGTACCAAGTTGTGTAGTAGCGGCACTCATGTTGGTTTGTACCCCATGGCCAGCAGCTTCTACTGCTACAATTTGTACCGAAGGCTCTTCTAAAAAATGATAAAAAGCACCAGCAGCATTGCTACCACCACCCACACAAGCAATAACATGCGTTGGCAGTTCGGTGCCGGTTTGCGCTAGTAGTTGCTTACGGATTTCCGCACTGATCACACTTTGAAACCTTGCAACCATATCTGGATATGGATGTGGCCCAACCACACTTCCAATAATATAATGGGTATTAGTAGGATTATTGATCCAATCTCTAATGGCTTCGTTGGTTGCATCTTTTAATGTTTTACTGCCACTGGTTGCTGGCACTACGGTAGCGCCTAACATACGCATACGTGCTACATTTGGCGCCTGCCTTTCAATATCTTTTTCACCCATGTAAACAATACACTCCATACCTTTTAATGCACAAACCGTTGCTGTTGCCACACCGTGTTGCCCAGCACCTGTTTCTGCGATAATGCGCGTTTTACCAAGCTTTTGAGCAAGAATAATTTGACCAATGGTATTGTTAATTTTATGCGCACCGGTATGACATAAATCTTCTCTTTTTAAATAAATCGTTGTTCCATACTGTTCGCTCAAACGTTTGGCTAAAAATAATGGCGTTGGCCGGCCCACATAATTTTTCAAAAGATCGTTCACCTCTTCTTTAAAATTGGGATCGTCCATGATTTGTAAATACTGGCTTTTAAGTTGTGCCACATTCGCAAATAACATTTCTGGAATAAAGGCACCGCCAAAATCCCCGTAATAACCATGCTCGTTTGGATTTGTAAATGTTTGTTGCATAT
>JBIKIS010000183.1:0-3564 GCA_044361485.1 Sediminibacterium sp. | reverse complement strand
GGTCTTACACGACCAGCTCCTGCAGAACCTCCCCAGGGTAGGAATACAGCAAGGATAAGCGGTTGAGCGGTGCGATGTGAGTAGCCTGCCATTTTTTTTATTCCCCGTCTATTTCGGGGAATTTACATTTAACAGAAAAACCATGAAGTTTTTTATTGACACGGGCAACCTCGCTCAAATTAAAGAAGCCTACGATTTAGGCATTTTGGATGGTGTTACAACCAACCCAACGTTAATGGCTAAAGAAGGTGTAAAAGGCGAAGCAGCCATTGCTAACCACTACAAAACAATTTGCGAAATGGCAGATGGTGATGTAAGTGCAGAAGTACTTTCTACCGATTTTGCTACGATGGTAGAAGAAGGTAAAAAACTAGCTGCGATCCACCCAAATATTGTGGTGAAAGTGCCACTTATTAAAGATGGTATCAAAGCCATCAAATGGTTTACCGATAATGGCATCAGAACCAACTGTACGCTTGTATTTAGTGCGGGTCAGGCCATTTTAGCGGCTAAAGCAGGTGCTACGTATGTATCTCCATTTATTGGAAGAATTGACGATAGCTCTTGGGATGGTATGGAACTCATTGCTCAAATTCGTCACATTTACGATATCCAAGGTTTTAAAACAGAAATATTAGCAGCGTCTATTAGAAATGCGCTTCATATTGTAAAAGCAGCAGAAGCAGGTGCTGATGTGTGTACTTGTCCGCTAGATTCTATTTTAGGACTTCTAAAACATCCTTTAACAGATATTGGACTTGCTAAATTTATTGAAGACGCAAAAAAAATGTAGTGGCTAAAAATTTTTAGACCCATCCAAATGGCCGCACTTGTGCGGCCATTTGTATTTAGTGCTTGTGTGCTTTTTTCTTGATCATGCCGCCCTTGGTGTCTTTAACAGAAGTCATTACCACAAATGCAGTAGTGCTTATTTTTTCGATCTCGGTATTTAGTTTGTTGATTTCTAATCTTGTGATAACGGTATAAATAATATCTATATCGTCGCGCTCACCTCTTTTACCAATTCCGTTTGCGCCTTTGTATACCGTGACACCTCTTCCCATGGTATGCACAATCATGTCTTTGATTTCTTTGTTGTGCGATGAAACAATGGTTACGCCAATGTATTCGTCGATACCTTCTATAATAAAATCGAGTGTTTTGGAAGCAGCAAAATAAGTGATCATGGAGTAGAGTGCTGTTTCGATAGATAGTAAAAAGGCAGCAGATCCAAAAATGATAACATTGATGATAATGATGATGTCGCCAATGGTAACGCCCATTTTTTTGCTTACATAAATAGCGAGTACTTCGGTGCCATCAATTACGCCACCACCTCTAATTGTGAGGCCAATACCCGCTCCTAAAAAAATACCACCAAAAATAGAAACGAGTAATTTGTCGTTGGTGATAATTGGGAAATGAACAAATGCAACGCAAATACCTAAGCCAATAATAGCTAGTAATGTTTTGAATGCAAATGATTTTCCTAAAGCAAAATAACTTAAAAATATAAAAGGGATATTAATGAGTATAATTAATACCGATAAGGGCAGCTGTGTGAGTTCGGTGAGTAAAAGTGAAACACCGGTTACGCCACCATCTATAAATTTATTGGGTAATAAAAAACCATTAAGTCCAAAACCAGCAGCAATAATACCTAATACAATATAGACACTGCTCTTGATTTCCGCTTTAATGGTTACCCATTTTCTTTTATAGTTTCTTGCCTTTTGAAATCTGGTATTGTGAGGGGTTGCTTCCATATTATTTTTGGTGTTTGAGGGCTTCGCGCTTTGATAAATTAGATAGTTGTGGATGCGCTTTCACAAATTTGATTACCCATTTTGTATGCGTGTAGGCATAGGCGCGTAATGCCCAGCCAATGGCTTTATTAACAAAAAATTCGTTGGTGTCAATACGGTTAACAATGTATTTTTCTAGTAGTTCCGTGTTGGTTTTTTCTTTGTAAGGTAGTTGAAATAAAATACTCATTCGTTGCAACCAAATATTACTAGCGATATTCCATTTTTGCGTAGTGGGTTCTAATAGTGCTGGAAATTTGATGAAATATTTTCCAATCACATTTGAATTGGTGGAATCTACGCTGTCCCACCAGCTTTTATGGGTGAGCATCCACTCAATGAGCGTTATTGTTTTGTTGGTCCATAGTTTGTGGTGAAAAGCAAGTAGTTCTATGGCAAAATAATGCAGCTCCCGCTGTGGTTCATTAAAAGCTTCTTTGATAATGCTTGATAGTTCTGTGTGGCTTGTTATTGGATTTGTTTTATAAAAAGCCTTACAAATGCTTCGGCGCTCTGGTGTTTGCAGTCCATAAAATTCAAACTGATGCAACAGGTATGCTTTGGCGCCCGCTGCTTTTGCAGCGTTGGCGCCTGCAGTAAATTCTTTTTTTATTTGAATAATATAAGGATGCGCCATACACTAGTTTATAACTGTACTACTTGTTTTGTTTCGTAACTTTTTTTAGCAGCCACTAGTACTTTCATAATATTAATACCTTCTTGAGGTGTAACGGGTACTGGTTTATTTTCTAAGATGGCTGCTGCTACTGCTTCATAATATTTGCCGTAATCGCCACGCTCACTTTCTATAATCGTGGTCGTAATGACACCATCGGTATCGGCACTTAGCGTTCCATAGTTTTTAGGATCCTCTTTGCCCCAGTTGTCGCCTCCAGGTTTGTGTCCTGCGAGTAATAAATCTTCTTGCACATCGGATCTGTTTTTTAAAAAGCAACCCTTGGTACCATAAATTTTATAGCCGGGCCCTTGTTGCATAAACACCATGCCACTGGTAAGTAGTATACGGTGGGTAGGGTAGTATAATAGGAGTGTGAAATAATCATCCACCAACGATACGGATCTTGTGATACGAAGGTCTGCAAATACAGCTGTAGGCATGCCCGAAAGTTGAATGGCCTGATCTACAAGGTGTGGTCCTAAATCTAGTAATACGCCAGCGCCTGGTGTAGGCTGTTCTTTGTGCACCTTAGGGCTTAAGGTAGTGCGGTAACGTTCGTAAGAAATTTGAACGTCCAGTAAACTTCCAATCTTATTTTGTGCAATGAGTTTTTGTATGGTTAAAAAATCGGCATCAAAACGTCTGTTCTGATACACCGTTAAAATTTTTTGTTGCTGCACTGCAAGTGCAGCAAGTTCTTCTGCTTCTTCTACGGTAACGGTAAATGCTTTTTCTACCACCACGTGTTTGCCGGCAAGTAAAGCTTGTTTGGTGTATGCAAAGTGTGTATCGTTGGGGCTATTAACAACTACTAAATCGATACTAGGGTCGGTTAAGATTTCTTCGTAAGATGCATAGGATGTTACACCCGGATACACGGATTGAATATTTTTAGAAGACCGTTCCCACGCGCCCGCTAGCATAAAATTTGGATTCAAGTGTATAAATGGCGCGTGGAATACACGGCCACTCATACCAAAAGAAACAAGTGCTGTTTTTATCATAGCTTAAAGTTAAGAAAATCCATGCGGGGTATAAAAACAAAAATCCCTCTGAATTTTCAGAGGGATTTTGTAAATC
>JBIKIS010000182.1:0-3591 GCA_044361485.1 Sediminibacterium sp. | reverse complement strand
GGGTAAAGGTAAGTCCTTGCTTATATTTATTACCTTTGCAGCCTTAAAAACAGGGCTGTAATTGCATTACAGAACCGATTAACCCACAAAGGTATGCGTGTAAAATATCCAGAATTCCAAGGCCTTCATCTGCCTAGCATTGAGCAGTCAATTTTAGCTAAATGGAAAGAAGAAGAGGCGTTTGAACAAAGTGTGCGTTTACGTGAAGGTAGCACTCCTTTCGTATTTTATGAGGGTCCACCTAGCGCCAATGGAATGCCAGGTATTCACCACGTTATTTCTAGAACTTTAAAAGACATGGTTTGTAGGTATAAAACCATGCAGGGTTTTCAGGTAAAAAGAAAAGGTGGTTGGGATACGCACGGACTTCCGGTAGAACTTGGGGTTGAAAAAGAATTGGGCATTACCAAAGAAGATATTGGCAAAAAAATTACCGTAGAAGAATACAATCAAAAATGTAGAGAAGCCGTGCTTCGTTACAAAGACAAGTGGGATGAGATTACTACAAAAATGGGTTACTGGGTAGATTTAAATGCTCCGTATATCACTTTTGAAAATGATTATATCGAAACACTTTGGTGGATTTTAAGTGAGTTGTATAAAAAAGGATACTTGTATGAAAGTGTAAGTATTCAACCTTATTCTCCTGCTGCAGGAACGGGTTTAAGTTCACACGAATTAAACCAACCGGGCACGTACAAAGATGTAAAAGATACCTCTGCTGTTGCGATGTTTAAGGCACTAGCCACCGATGCAAAAAATAAATTTTTAATTGATGCAGCGGGTGATAACGAAGTTTATTATTTAGCATGGACCACAACTCCTTGGACACTTCCTTCTAATTTAGGTTTAACCGTTGGACCAAATATTGAGTATGTATTGGTTAAAACCTTTAATCCGTACACACATGCGCCTGTACATGTTGTACTTGCCAAAGCCTTACTGTCAAAGCTTTTTAAGCCTGAAGGTGAAAATGGAGATTTTGAAAATTACAACGCTGAGCAAAAATTATTGCCTTGGAAAATAGTGACAAATTTTAAAGGGTCAGATATTGAAGGTGCACAGTATGAACAACTCATGCCTTCTGATGCAAGCAGTATGGCTGCTATTGAGGAAATAACGCCGGGTGCAAAACCATTTAGAATTTTAGTAGGTGATTTTGTTACCACAGAAGATGGTACAGGTATTGTACATACCTCACCTGCGTTTGGTGCAGACGATTACCGTGTTGGACAAAAAAATAATATTGGTATTTTAACGCTTGTAGATAGAGAAGGGAAATTTGTAGACGGCTTAGGTGAGTTTAGTAACCGCTATGTAAAAAACTACAAAGACGATCCTAATTATGTAGACGTGAACGTTGACATTTGCGTAAAGCTTAAAAAAGAAAACCGTGCGTTTAAAGTAGAAAAATACGAACATAGTTATCCGCATTGTTGGAGAACAGACAAGCCAATTTTATACTATCCACTGGACGCTTGGTTTATTAAAACAACGGCCGTTAAAGACCGTATGGTGGAACTCAATAAAACCATCAATTGGAAACCTAAATCGACTGGCGAAGGCCGTTTTGGTAACTGGCTTGAAAACATGGTAGACTGGAATTTGAGCAGAAGCAGGTATTGGGGAACGCCGCTTCCAGTATGGCGTACAGAGGACGGCACCGAAGAAGTTTGTATTGGTTCTGTGGAGGAATTAAACGCAGGTATCAAAAAAGCAAATGAAGTACTTGGTGGTAGCGTCAATCAAAATTATTTACATGGCGGTATACTTGATTTACACAAGCCATTTGTTGACGATATTATTTTAGTGAGTGCGTCGGGTAAACCCATGCACCGCGTTTCGGATTTAATTGATGTATGGTTTGATAGTGGTGCAATGCCTTACGCGCAGTGGCATTATCCATTTGAAAACAAAGACCTGGTAGATAAGGGCCAAGCATTCCCTGCCGATTTTATTTGTGAAGGCGTAGACCAAACGCGTGGATGGTTTTATACCCTACACGCCATTGGTGTAATGCTTTTTGATAGCGTTGCGTATAAGACAGTGGTGAGTAATGGATTGGTGCTAGATAAAAATGGCAACAAAATGAGTAAGCGTTTAGGTAACGTGGTCAATCCTTTTGAAACCATCGAAAAATATGGCGCCGACGCAACCCGTTGGTACCTAGTAACCAATGCATCTCCTTGGGATAATTTAAAATTTGATATAGCGGGTATTCAAGAAGTGCAGCGCAAATTTTTTGGCACACTCTACAATACCTATCAATTTTTTGCGCTCTATGCAAATGTGGATGGCTTTTCTTTTTCAGAAGCGCCAGTGCCTTTAGCAGAGCGTCCAGAAATTGACCGTTGGATTTTATCAAGTTTACATTCACTTGTTAAAAAAGTAACCGCCGCGATGGACGATTATGAGCCAACCGTTGCTGGTAGAGCCATTGAGTCTTTTGTAGATGAGCAACTGAGTAACTGGTATGTAAGACTTTGTAGAAGAAGATTTTGGAAAGGTGAATATGAGCAGGATAAAATTAGTGCCTACCAAACTTTATACGAGTGCCTAGAAACTGTGATACAGTTAACAGCGCCAATTGCGCCGTTTTTTACGGATGCTATTTTTAGTAATCTGAATAGCGTAACGGGTAAGCATCAAGTTGCGTCTATCCATCACGCTAATTTCCCGGTAGCAAATGATTCATTCATTGATGCTGGACTCGAAGAAAGAATGCAATTAGCACAGGATGTATGCTCGTTGGTATTAAGCCTTCGTAAAAAAGTAAACATTAAAGTGCGTCAGCCACTTCAAAAAATACTCATTCCGGTGCTAGACCCTGCTATGCAGGATCAGCTGGTTTTAATCCAGGATTTGATAACGGCAGAGGTAAATGTTAAAGAAATTGAATATTTGACCGAAACCGAGGGAATAATTAAGAAAAAGATAAAACCCAACTTTAAGGCCCTAGGCACTAAAATGGGTGCCAAAATGAAAGCGGCGGGCGCGGCTATTACTGCCATGACTGCTACTCAAATTGCTACCCTTGAAAAAACAGGCGAAATTCTCTTATCTATTGAGGGTGAAGAACTTAGCATTGCTTTACCTGAGGTTGACATTACCGCCGAGGACATTCCTGGTTGGAGTGTTGCCAGTAAAGGTAGCCTAACAGTGGCCCTAGATATTACAATTACCCCTGATTTACAGCAGGAAGGAGACGCCAGGGAGTTTGTAAACCGTGTACAAAATATTCGAAAAGAAAGCGGTTTTGCCCTTACAGACCGTATATTCGTGACCCTTGAGCATTGCGACAGGCTCAAGGAGTCGATTGTTAAATATAACGACTATATTTGCCGCGAAATTTTAGCTGATTCTATCAATTGGGTAGACAACGTTGCAAATGCAACTGAACTCGACGTAAATGATAATTTGCTAAAGGTTTCAATAACTAAACAAGCATAACAATAAGCATATGGCTACAAAGAAACCAGCCCCAAAAGCAGCACCTGCTAAAAAAGTAGCAGCTCCCGCAAAAAAGGCGGCTCCGGCCAAAAAAGCAGCACCTGCTAAAAAAGTAGCTGCACCTGTAAAAAAAGCAGCACC
>JBIKIS010000060.1:0-11669 GCA_044361485.1 Sediminibacterium sp. | reverse complement strand
GTACAGCAAACTTTAAAACTTGGAAAGGATCTTTTGTTTATGATGGTTCATGAGTCAAATAAAGTGGTGCAGTATGCCAAGCAACTCATGTGTGAAGAAACAGGGCTTAGTTACGAAACGCCTTCGCCTAATGCTTTCTCATTTAACTCACCCTATGGAGCATGTCCTAGTTGTAAAGGACTTGGCAATGTGTTTTCTATTTCATTAGAACAAATTATTCCGGATAGATCCTTAAGTATTAAAGAGGGTGGTATTGCGCCACTTGGTGTACAGCGAGAGGCATATTTGTTTAAGCAGGTAGAAGTGCTTGCCAAAAAGCATAAAATTAGCCTCGATAAACCCATCAGTAGTTTATCTGAGCAGTCCATTAATTTGCTGTTATATGGAACACCTAACGGCCCTTCCGAGTCTACATTTGATATGGATGAAACGGCTATGTCTAGCCCGTATGAGGGTGTGTTTGAAGGCGTGGTTCCTATGCTTAAGCGCTGGTTCACAGGAACAGGCATAACGGAGGCGCTTCGAGAATGGGTGGAACAGTTTATGGAGTTAAAACACTGCCCAAGTTGCGAAGGTGCTAGGTTGAAAAAAGAAAGTTTGTGGTTTAAGGTAGCGGATAAAAATATTGCTGAGATAAGTCATTTAAATTTAGATAAGCTGCTAAAGTGGTTTGAGGGTATTGAGAAAAAGCTTTCTAAAAAAGACAATGCCATTGCAAAAGATATTTTAAAAGAGATTAGGGAGCGGGTAGGTTTCTTGCTCGATGTGGGGTTAACCTATTTGTCTTTAGATAGACCTTCTAAAACATTGAGTGGGGGCGAATCTCAACGTATAAGACTGGCTACCCAAATTGGATCTCAACTTCAGGGTATCACTTATATTTTGGATGAGCCCTCTATTGGATTACATCAACGCGATAATATGCAGCTCATAAAAGCGCTGCAAAATTTACGTGATATAGGTAATAGTATATTGGTGGTGGAGCACGATAAAGATATTATGTTGGCCGCTGATTATTTAGTAGACATAGGACCAAAGGCAGGCAAGCATGGCGGAAAAATTGTTGCAGCCGGCACGCCTCAGGAGGTGCTTCTTTCTAATTCCGATACGGCGCAGTATTTGAATGGTCAAAAAAAGATTGCTGTTCCTGCACAGCGGCGAACTGGCAATGGACATACCATTGTTTTAAAAGAAGCCACTGGTAATAATTTAAAAAAGGTTTCTGTAAGTTTTCCACTAGGTCAATTAATTGTGGTGAGTGGTGTGAGTGGGAGTGGAAAATCTACACTCATTAACGAAACGCTTTACCCGCTGTTATCTAAACATTGTTATGATAGTAAGCAACAACCCATGCCATTTAAATCTATAAAAGGATTGGAGCATATCGATAAAGTAATTGAAATGGACCAGTCGCCAATAGGTAGGACGCCAAGGAGTAATCCAGCTACTTATTGTGGATTCTTTACCGAGATTAGAACCTTGTTTGCTGCTTTGGCAGAATCTAAAATAAGAGGGTATACGGCAGGTCGATTTTCTTTTAATGTAAAGGGTGGTCGTTGTGAAATTTGCGAGGGAGGTGGTATGCGCGTCATTGAAATGAACTTTTTGCCAGACGTGTATGTGCATTGTGAAAAATGCAATGGCAAACGTTACAACCGTGAAACACTTGAAATCAGGTACAAAGGAAAATCTATTAGTGATGTTTTAGACATGACGGTAGATGAGGCTTGCGAATTTTTTCAACCTGTGCCATTTATTTTCAGAAAAATAAAAGTGCTACAAGAAGTGGGGCTCGGTTATATTACTTTAGGGCAATCGGCAGTAACGCTAAGTGGAGGTGAAGCGCAGCGTGTTAAACTTTCGACTGAGCTGGGTAAAAAAGATACGGGTAAAACTTTTTATATTTTGGATGAACCTACCACGGGGCTTCACTTTCAGGATATTCAATATTTAATTGATGTGCTAAATAAGCTAGTAGATAGAGGCAATACCGTACTCGTTATTGAACATAATTTAGATGTTATAAAAGTAGCCGATCATATTATTGACCTAGGGCCAGAGGGTGGAGATGGTGGCGGTACTATTTTGTTTGAAGGGACACCCGAGCAAATGGTAAGGTGTAAAGAAAGTCATACAGCCCGATTTGTAAAAGCAGAATTACGGTAAAATCATTTCGATGTGTTCAATATCGTCTTCTAGATAGATATCTGAATCTTTGATAAACCCAAAACTGCTGTAAAATTTTTGTAGGTATAATTGTGCACCAATTCGGATGGGTTGCTTTCCAAATTTTTCATAACAATGCGCAATGGCGTTTTGCATGAGTCCAATCCCGGCACCTTGCCGGCGGTAAGCTGGTGAACTTAACACGCGACCAATAGAAACTTCATTAAATGATACGCCTGCTGGCAAAAGTCTGGCATAAGCAACGAGCTCGTCTCCGTCCCATCCACACAAATGAAAACTTTTTAGGTCTTTACCATCAATGTCTTGATAATTGCAGGCCTGCTCAATAATAAACACTTCGCAACGAAGTTTTAAAATAGCATACAACTGCTTATTGGTAAGGTTATCAAAGGTTTGAAGGGTCCAGTTAAATACGTTCATCTTGCGCGAATTTTGAGGAAAGATAAGTATAAATTGAAGCCCAAAAATAGTGGTAGATCCATATTAATTTAGCACCTTTGCCATCTTACACCGATAACCCCTATTTCTATGTCAAAAAGAGTCGCAATTATTGGAGCTGGTCCAGCAGGTTTAACTGCCGCATACCTACTTGCAAAAGGTAACCAAGAAGTGGTTGTTTTTGAAAAAGATCCGCAGTATGTGGGTGGTATTTCAAGAACCGAATCTTATAATGGCTATCATTTTGATATTGGGGGTCACCGATTTTTTTCTAAATCTAAAGAGGTAGAAGATTTTTGGACCGAAATTTTAGGCGATGAAATGTTAGAGCGTCCAAGAAGTTCTCGCATCTATTACAACAACCATTTTTTCTCATATCCACTGGTGGCTTTTGAAGCTTTACGAAAACTAGGGATTTTTGAAAGTGCTTTATGTGTTTTGAGTTATTTAAAAGCAAAAGCATTTCCAGTTAAAAATCCAACCAATTTTGAAGAGTGGGTAACCAATCAATTTGGAAAGAGATTGTTTAATATTTTCTTTAAAACCTATACCGAAAAAGTGTGGGGTATTCCTTGTAACGAAATCAGTGCCGATTGGGCAGCGCAGCGTATTAAAGGACTTTCTTTAAGTAGTGCCATTTTTAACGCACTATTTAAGCCTAATAAAAAGGCAACTGATAAAGACAAGGTAATTAAAACACTCATCGATTCATTCAGGTATCCAAAACAGGGGCCAGGTATGATGTGGGAGGCATGTGCCGAAAAAAGCAAAGCCATGGGTGTTACGCTACATATGAACTGTGGTGTTCAAAAAATAGAGTACACAGGAAGCAATTGGACCGTGCAAACAACAAGTCAAGGGAGTGTAACGGGCTTTGACTATGTACTTTCAACGGCTCCTATGCGTGAGCTTGTGGCAAATGTATTGCCTGCGTTTCCAGCAACAGTGGCTGCAAACGCTGCTGCACTTGGTTATCGCGATTTTTTAACGGTGGTACTTATTTGTAAAGATGAAGATGCGTTTTCTGACAACTGGATTTACATACATGATCCTAAAGTAAAAGTAGGAAGGGTGCAAAACTTTAAATCATGGAGCCCTTACATGGTACCTGATCCAACTATGGCATGTTATGGTCTCGAATATTTTTGCTTTGAAGGAGATGGGCTATGGACAAGTTCCAACGCCGATTTAATTGCACTAGGTAAAAAAGAAATAGAAAAAATTGGCCTTACAAAAGCATCGGCTGTAGTGGATGGTTATGTAGTTAGACAACCCAAAGCATATCCTGTCTATGATCAGTTTTATAAGGCAAGAGTGGATAGCGTTAGAGATGCGCTTGCAAATTATCCGGGACTTTATTTAATAGGCCGTAATGGCATGCACAAATACAATAACCAAGACCATTCTATGATGACGGCGATGCTTGCTGCAAAAAATATTATTGCAGGTAAGGAGTTGTATAATTTATGGGATGTGAATGAAGACGCCGAATACCACGAAGGTGGTGATAGAGGCGCGTCGGGTCGTATGGTACCTCAAAAAAATAATTAATACCCGTATTTCTTTTTCCAGCGCAGTACTAAAAAGCTTCTGATTTCATTTTCTCTGGCATTGTTGCCTGGAGTGTATAGTGTTGTTCCCTTAATGGCTTCTGGAAAAAATTCAAGGTCCACAAAATTATTTTCGCCTAAGTGGGCATACTTATAATCTTTGCCATAATCCATTTGCTGCATCAGTTTGGTTGGCGCATTACGTAAATGGAGTGGCACCGGTAAATCACCAGTTTTTGCAACAAGCGCTAGCGCGTCATTAATGGCAACATAGGACGCGTTGCTTTTTGGCGATGAAGCTAAATAGGTAGCACACTGCGATAATATAATGCGCGACTCGGGGTATCCAATTTTACTTACCGCGTCAAAAGTATTGTTGGCTAGTAATAGCGCATTGGGGTTAGCGTTTCCAATGTCTTCGCTTGCAAAAATGAGCATGCGCCTTGCTATAAATTTTACATCTTCTCCACCTTCTATCATGCGTGCCAGCCAGTACACGGCTGCGTTTGGATCACTGCCGCGCATACTTTTAATAAAGGCAGAAATAATATCGTAATGCTGCTCACCACCCTTATCATAAATGGCTAATTTTTGCTGCGCTACCCTCATCACAATTTTATCTGTAATGACAATCGCTTCTTCGCCTACATGTGTTTGAACAACGAGCTCTAATAGATTGAGTAATTTTCTGGCGTCACCACCGGCAATTTTAAATAGGGCAGCAGTTTCTTGTAATTGAATAGGAAGGGTAGACAAGTAGCTGTCTTTTTTGATAACCTCATGTATCAATGCATCTAGATCCTGATCTTGTAATTGTTTTAAAACAAATACTTGACATCTACTTAGTAAGGCGTTATTTACTTCAAAAGAAGGGTTTTCGGTAGTGGCACCAATAAGTGTTATAATGCCTTTTTCTACGGCTGCTAAAAGTGCATCTTGTTGTCCTTTATTAAAGCGGTGTATCTCATCAATAAAAAGTACGGCACCTGGTTGATCTTTTGCTTGTTCTATAACTTCACGTACTTCTTTTACACCACTACTAATGGCGCTTAGCTGAAAATAGGGGGCATTGAGTTGGTGTGCAATAATATTGGCAATGGTTGTTTTACCTACACCTGGAGGTCCCCATAAAATCATGGAAGGGATATGCCCCTTTGCAATACTTGTGTTTAAAATACTTCCCTTACCTGTTAAGTGTTCTTGGCCAACTAGATCCGCTAGTTTATTTGGCCGCATTCTTTCGGCAAGTGGGGTATGGTTATTCACTGTCAAATACGTAGCTATACGCTTTTAAAAATACAAATTGAATTCTGGTATGTACGAGTATAATGATGCTCGTGATCAGCATAAAAATAGCGGTATACTTTAGCATTTGACCTACAAAGGCAGGTGTGATGCTTGGAGGTAAACTGGCCTGCGTTTCCATGGCTTTGTTTACAAAATCATTAAACTCGATGGGGCGTAGCATTAAAATGCCAATGCTATTTAATAAAAACATAAATGCGGTACCCACAGAGATGTAGCCGTTTATTTTAATCCAGTCTTTTAAACTGGGATTGCAGTTTTTTGCTTTATTGATGGCCGTTGTTACAAAACGGAGACTGGAAAAAGTATAAATAGCGATACAAGAAAATATAAATACGACAAGTAGGAGTGCAGGATTTACAAGTGCTGTGGGTAATACTAATAATGCCATAAAGCCAAACAATAGCGCAATGGGTATTAACAAGTAAGTGAGTACTTTAAAAATTTGCACCTGCTTCATAAATACAATTTAGGCTTTGTCTGTTAGGTTTAATTTGATTTGCAGCTCAACAAATTGTTTATCATCGATGGTGCTCGGTGCGTCCAGCATCACGTCTCTACCGGCATTGTTTTTAGGGAATGCAATAAAGTCTCTAATGCTCTCTGATCCACCTAGTATCGAACACAATCTGTCAAAACCAAATGCCAGACCACCATGTGGAGGCGCGCCATATTCGAAAGCGCCTAGTAAAAAGCCAAACTTATGAAGGGCTTCTTCGGTGGTCATGCCAAGTGCATCAAACATTTTTTCTTGAAGCGCACGCTGGTAAATTCTAATTGATCCACCGCCAATTTCGTTACCGTTTAAAACCATATCGTACGCATTGGCTTTAATGGTAGCATACGGGTGCTCTAAATATTTGTCTGCATTTTCAATAACAGGACTATTGTTGATCATAACACTGATATGATCAGGCTTAGGAGATGTAAAAGGATGGTGTCTAGCAACCCATCTATTTTCTTCTTCGGCGTATTCAAATAATGGGAAATCTAGTACCCATAATAATTTAAATTCATCGTCTTTACGGAAGTCTAATTTTTTACCCATTTCAAGCCTTAATTCTGAAGTTGCTTTACGGGTTCTTTCTTCTTTACCTGCAAGTATTAAAACAAGGTCGCCAGCTGTAGCACCAGCCGCATCTGCGATTGCTTTTAGTTTGTCTTCGGTGTAAAATTTATCGACGCTGCTTTTGTAGGTACCATCTGCGTTGCATTTGATGTACACAAGGCCTTGCATGCCTATTTGAGGGCGTTTAACCCACTCAGTAAGCTCGTCGGTTTGTTTGCGGGTATATTCGCTACAACCTGGTGCTGCAATGGCTAAAACAGTTTCTGTATTGTCAAACACGCCAAAGCCGGCGCCATTAATTAAATCCCCAGTTGCTTCTATTTTACCACCTTTTAAAAATGCCGATTTTAAGTTGGCAATTTTCATTCCAAATCTAATATCTGGTTTGTCGTTACCAAACTGCCACATCGCATCTTCCCAAGTCATTCTTTCGATAGCATCCGAGTAATCAATATTTTTTACGTCTTTAAAAACGCGTCTAATTAAATTTTCAAACATTTGTAAAACATCTTCTTGCTCTACAAATGCCATTTCACAGTCTATCTGTGTAAATTCTGGTTGTCTGTCTGCTCTTAAATCTTCGTCTCTAAAACATTTTACAATTTGATAGTAACGGTCGTAACCGCTCACCATTAATAATTGTTTAAAGGTTTGTGGCGATTGCGGTAGTGCATAAAACTGGCCAGGGTTCATACGCGATGGAACCACAAAGTCGCGTGCGCCCTCTGGAGTAGACTTAATTAAAAATGGTGTTTCGATATCCATAAAACCTTGTTCATGTAAGTAGTTTCTTACAGAGCGGTTAACGTTATATCTTAATTCTAAATTTTTCTTGACAGCGTTTCGTCTTAAATCTAGGTAACGGAATTTCATGCGTAAATCATCGCCACCATCTGTGTCATCTTGTATGGTAAATGGAGGTACCGCCGATTTATTTAGCACTACACAACTGCTAACAATGATTTCAATATCACCCGTTTCAATATTTGGATTTTTGTTGCTTCGATTCGCTACCGTTCCTTTCGCTTGAATTACAAATTCTCTACCGAGTGGATTTTCTTCCAAAAAAGTAGCCATTGACTCACCGAGTAATAATTGTGTAATACCATAACGATCTCTTAAATCGACAAAAGTGATGGCGCCAAATTTTCTAACTGTTTGAACCCAACCTGCAAGGGTTACTTCACGACCAACATGGCTTTCTCTTAATTCTCCACAGTTATGTGAACGGTACATAGTGCTAATTTATTAATCCAATAATTTGAAGGGCAAATATACTTCAAATGCCGCTAGAACCCACTCAAAATGGGGTGTATTGCAACCCTTAATTACATGGTTTCTGCTTCATTTTTGTGCCTTGGCCTCCAGATTAAGTAGTAGAAAGCCAAAATAACCACGCCGATGCTAAAAGGGAACATGGCGAGGTGCTTGTAGGTAATGCCCAAAAATGCAATTTGTGTGTCGATGTGAAAAAATTCGGTGACCATCCAAAACGAGTTGGCACTTATCCAAAATGTGATGGCCAAATTATGGCAAAGCTCAGACATGACCTGCCTGGTACGCCAAGAAATAACAATAGAAATGATGAGTGTTGGAATAATCATAATGATGCCAAGTAGCGGTATGCCCAAACACCAAGCAATATCTTTAAAAAGCCAAAACACAATGTGTAAGTTTTCCATTTTTCGGTACTGAATTGGAATTACGTATTCTATGCTTTCTTTTGAATTTGACATGGCGGATTAATTGTTATGCTAAAATATGAAATCTATCAATTGCGGCCTCATTCTCTATTGGCGTTTGATGTAAAATATGTTCTGTCATTTGCTCCGCAAAGTAGGGTGCTAACGAACAGCCTTTAGTACCCATGCCATTAAAGATGCCCATGTTTTTAAAGGTAGGGTGCATGCCTACAAATGGCCTGCGTTGTGTGTTTGCGGGCCTTATGGCTGCAATATGATCCACTACTTCATAGGGTAGTTGAAGCCATTCGTTTATTGCCGCGGTTGTTTTTTCTTTAAAAGCTAAAGAAGGGTCGTCGTTATTATTATCCCATTCGTAATTAGAGCCTACCCAAAATATACCATCTTTCCAAGGTACAATGCTCACTACTTTTTTATAGATGTAGCGGTTGTCTAAATCATTGATTTTTACGAGTAAAGCCTCTCCTTTATTGGGGGCAAAAGGAAGTTGTTTAAAGTATGGATTGTCTTGACCTTTGGCGCCTTCGCAAAAAATAATTTTATTGGTGGTGTATTTATCGTAAACAATATGATCCGCTTTGCTGTCTAGTTTTTTAAAATCAAAAACATCCTCTAATAATGCATTTTTTTCAATTAAATATTGACGCCAATGATGCAGCAAATTTTCTACATTTATAAGCCAGCATGGATCAATAACAGTGTGTCCAAAAGGGGCCTCAAATGCAGCTGCAATTGTATTTGGCAAAGGTTGTGTTGAAAGGTAAGTAGGGTCCTCTGCAATCCTATCTTCAAAAGCTTTTTGCATTTGTTCACTGGCGTGAAAATTGATGATATTACACTGCTTAACAATGCTTGTGTCTAGCTTTTTTTCAAGTGCTTGGTAGATGCGAACTGCTGCTGGCATCACCGCATCTATTTGCCAAGTTTTTACAATGCGCCTTCCTGTAACCGGGTTAATCACGCCACTGGCTATTTTACTTGCTGCTTTATTACTTCCATCGTCAATAACGAGTACTTTTTGACCTTGCAAAATAAGTGAGCTACTTAAAACAGTTCCACAAATACCCTGACCTACAATGATAATATCGTAATGGTTGCTATGCATTTATTCTTCAATTCTTATTTCGGTAGAAGGTATAAAAAGTTGAATCGATTTTAGCGCAGTCTTTTGTTTTATGTTTTTAGAAGTTATGGTTACAACAGTATTCCCTGTACTAAAAACACCTGTACGCGTAAGTATAAATTGGTAACTCAATATTTGCTTCGCTAATGGGTTGTAGCTCATCTCTTTTGTAAAAAGAGATGCATATTTTTTTTCTCCTGTGTTTTGCGAAAGCAGAAGTTGACTGCCACCCACAAGGTTTTCCTCAAGTAATATTTTATCAAATTTCTTTGGGGTAGCAATGGTAACAGTAACATGAAGTGTGTCCCCTACACGTAGTGCTGCATTTTCGGCAATATGATTCCAGCGGCCATTTATTTTTTGTTGAATTGTTTTTTGCAATTCAAATGCCCCATTAGACTTTATTGCTTGTTCAACTTTCTTATACTGCGACCATATAATTTTAGTTTCCTGTTTATTGAATGCTCCTGAATTACTTGTTTGGAGCGAATAATTACCCAGTTCGTTACTTATAAAATCACCAAGTAATAAGGTGTCAAAGTGAACTCGACCTGATGTTGTAAATTGTTTATTGCCCATTTGTAATTTCCAATAATCAAGTGGGGTAGAAGCTGTAAACGAAACGCGCATATTGTTATGCGTGCTACTTTCTGGGGCATGAAGTAGGGCGTTAAATATACCTTTTATGAGGGTGTCTTTGTAGCTTTTTAAAACCACCGAATCTGAAACAAGTAATCTATTGGTGTAGACCTGAAAGCTATCGGTGTAACTCGTGGTGGCTACTACTTCTTTTTTATTTTCTAATACGGTTGCTTCCAATTGATAACGGAGCATGTGTATATATCCAAAAGCTGCTTGTAAAGGAAATTGAATCCGAATGTTAGCACCTGCTTCAATGCTATAAAACTGTGATGGAAAAACGTTTTGAAACCATCCATCTACAGGGCTATTGTTAGTGGGATTAATAAGTGCTAAATGAACCTGACCGGTAACTGGCTTATTGCTTTTATTATTGATTGTAGCAGTGATAAATGATTTATCTCCTTCTCTTAAAAAGGACGCATGGCTGCCAGTCACTACAACTTGGCCAGTAGCGATATAACTACTACAAACAGCCATCAAAATAAATAAATGAATTTGCTTTTGTATCCGCCTCATATTTGTAAATCTAAGTATTGATGGGCAAAAAAAAGCCTGCAACAAAAGTTACAGGCTTAAATAAAAAATTGCAATTATTTATTAATGACTTCAGCCATTGTTTTTCCAATATCAGCTGGGCTAGCTACTACATGAATACCACAAGCTGCCATAATTTTCATTTTAGCTGCTGCTGTATCATCTGCACCGCCAACAATCGCACCCGCGTGGCCCATTCTTCTGCCCGGAGGCGCTGTTTGACCTGCAATAAATCCTACAACAGGCTTTGTTTTATTGGCTTTAATCCACTCAGCAGCTTCTGCTTCCATGCTACCACCAATTTCACCAATCATAATGATACCATCGGTTTCAGGGTCGTTCATTAAAAGCTCTACAGCATCTCTAGTAGGGGTTCCAATAATTGGATCTCCACCAATACCAATCGCTGTTGAAATACCCATGCCTGCTTTTACCACTTGGTCCGCAGCTTCATAGGTTAATGTACCGCTCTTTGAAACAATACCAATACGTCCTGGCTTGAAAATAAAACCTGGCATGATACCTACTTTTGCTTCACCGGCAGTAATAACGCCAGGGCAGTTAGGCCCAATAAGTCTGGTTGTTTTTCCGAGTAAATAGTTTTTAACTTTTACCATGTCTTGCACTGGGATACCTTCTGTGATACAAACAACTAGTTCGATTCCAGCATCGGTCGCTTCCATAATAGCATCCGCTGCAAATGCAGGCGGTACAAAAATGATACTCACATTAGCACCTGTAGAAGCTACAGCATTCGCAACGGTATTAAACACGGGTTTGTCTAAATGTGTGCTCCCGCCTTTTCCTGGGGTAACACCACCAACAACATTGGTGCCATATTCAATCATTTGGGTAGCGTGGAACGTACCTTCTGTTCCGGTAAATCCCTGAACAATAACTTTAGAATTCTTATTAACTAATACTGACATAGTGGTCTCGGTATTTTTATTTGCCGCAAAAATAGGTGAAAAACAATACCTTACCTTCTTTCCTATTAAACTTTAGCAAAATATCCCGTTCAATCCCTACTTTTGCGCTCGACTTGCAGAAGTCTTCATTTTAAAATTAAACACATGGCAACTACTTCAGACATCTCACGTGGGGTGATTCTTAAATTA
>JBIKIS010000181.1:0-3597 GCA_044361485.1 Sediminibacterium sp. | reverse complement strand
TGGCCTCTAGCAATAATTTTATTGTTGAGCACCACAACGGCCCCAACGGGCACTTCATCGGCTTCAAAAGCAAGGTTGGCTTCTTTTAAAGCTTCCTGCATAAAATATTCGTCAGAGCGTTCAATCATACTGCTAAAGTAAGGTTTTCGTACATAAAAAAAGAGCTGCTTTGTGGGCAACTCTTTTTAAAAATTGTATCGTAGTGTTATAGTTTTTTAACCATAATATTTTTATACCAAACATTGTCGCCGTGGTCTTGAAGTGCAATATGTCCTTTAAAAATTTTACCAAAATCAGGCATCGTTTTAAATTTACTATTGGCAATCATTTTTCTCCAAGCATCATCGCCATATGTTGTAGAAACAACATTCACGCCATTTAAGTAAAAATCTAATTTACCCCTGTAGCTTACAATTTCTGCAAGGTTCCATTCGCCAACTGGTTTTACAACACCTTCTGTTCCTGCAATTAGGTCATACAAGTTGCCAGCACGGTGGTTAAAAATTTTTCCATCGCCATGACCATCATTATCGAGTACTTGCATTTCTGGTCCAGTAAACCAAACATGATCAAATTTGGATTTATCATCCTGCACCCAAAAAATAATACCGCTATTACCTTTTGGTGCAATTTTCCACTCGAGTTTCAAATGAAAATCTTCAAGTTCTAATTCGTGCACTAAATCACCGCCACCATTGGTTTGCCAATCGGCTTTGTTAGAAGCGTCAAGATGTAAGATGCCGCCCTCTTGTACTTTCCATGCTTTACCAACGGTTTCTTTACCATAAGAATGCCATCCTTTGGTGTTTTTACCATTGAATAAAGAAATCCATTCTGATTTTGCAGCACTATTTTTTTGTGGTGCATTTGTTGTTGGATCAGGTGTGGTACTTGTGAGTAAACCACCTAGTAATATGGAAGTAAAAAATGAAGCAATCATATTTTTATTTTTTAAGGAGTAGAATATATTTTACCATTTGTTCGGCATCGGCTTCAGATAGTGAACTGTGCGGTGTCATTGGGATAGCGCCCCAAACACCCTGTCCACCTTTGATGATTTTGCCAGCTAACATTTTTACATTTTCTTCGGTGTTTTCATATTTTGCTGCAACATCTTTGTACGCAGGTCCAATATTTTTTTCACTTACTTTATGACAGGTTAAACAGTCCGATTTACCAATTAATTCCAAACCTTTTTGGTAATCTGGGTTGCTGCTTAAATCAACTACTTGTTCAGTTGCTGCGCCAGCTTCTTCTTTTTTTTCTGTTCCACCACCACATGCAACGATGAGTGCAAATAGGGGAAGTGTTAGGTACATCTTTTTCACGGGTACTATTTTTTAATGAGGGTTTAAAGTTATTAATCTATTCCTAAAATGGCACGATTTAATTTTTCGTTGGCACCGGTACCAGCAAAGTCATCAAAAGCCTTTTCGGTTACCTGAATGATATTTTTTTGAATAAACGGAGCACCTTCTGCTGCGCCCACCTGTGCGTCTTTAATGGCACATTCCCATTCCATAACAGCCCAACCACTAAAGTTGTAAGCAGCTAGTTTGCTAAAAATGGCGCCAAAATTAACCTGACCATCACCCAGTGATCTAAACCTGCCTGCACGGTCTACCCAGTTTTGGTATCCACCATACACACCTTGTTTTCCAGTGGGGTTAAACTCGGCATCTTTTACATGGAACATTTTGATACGCTCATGGTAATGATCGATATAACTTAAGTAGTCTAGAGATTGAAGTACAAAATGCGATGGATCATATAATAGGCAAGCACGTTTGTGGTTGTTTACTTTTTCTAAAAACATTTCATAAGAAACACCATCATGTAAATCTTCGCCAGGGTGTACTTCATAGCAAAGGTCTACACCATGGTTATCAAAAACATCTAAAATAGGCTTCCATCTTTTTGCAAGTTCTGTAAAACCTGTTTCTACAAGTCCTGCTGGTCTTTGCGGCCAAGGATATACCGTATGCCACAATAAAGCACCACTAAAAGTTGCGTGTGCATTGAGTCCTAAATTTTCTGAAGCAGCTGCTGCATATTTTAATTGCTGCACCGCCCACTCGGTTCTTGCTTTTGCATTACCGCGCACATTTTCTGGCGCAAAGCCATCAAACAAACTATCGTAGGCAGGATTAACAGCTACGAGCTGACCTTGTAAATGAGTAGAGAGTTCGGTAATTTCTAAACCAGCTGCTGCTACAATACCTTTTATTTCATCGGCATAGGTTTTACTCTCTGCCGCTTTTTGTAAATCGATGCAACGGCTATCCCAACTTGGAATTTGAACACCCTTGAAACCCAGTGATGCTGCCCATTTGCAAATACTTGCTAAAGAATTAAAGGGTGCTGTATCACCCATAAACTGCGCTAAAAAAATACCAGGTCCTTTTATCGTTGTCATAAAAAAGTTTGAATACTGTTGAAATTAAATTGTGTAGGGTGTCCATTTTTGATCAGACGCTCCGGATGCCACAACGTTATCAATAAATGCCATTCCTCTTAAACCATCGTTGGTGTTTGGAAAATCTAGCATTTCTGGTGTTGGTGTTGTGCCATCTATTTTTGCAGATAAAGTCAGTGCAAAATTGCGGTAGATATTTGCAAAAGCTTCTAGGTATCCTTCTGGATGTCCGCCAGGTGTTCTGCTATTATGAATCGCGTATTTGCTAAGTCTATCGCCGTAGTTACCACCTGCGCGCAAAATTTGTGTTGGCGCATCGAGCCATTTTACAAGGAGTGTATTGGGGTCGTGTTGCGCCCATTCAAGTCCACCTTTTTCGCCGTAGATTCTAATTTTTAATGCGTTTTCTTCACCAGCGGCAACCTGCGATGCCATGAGCACACCTCTTGCACCATTGCTAAATTGTAAGAGCACATTACCATCATCATCCAGCATACGGCCTTCTACCATGGCATTTAAATCGGCACAGAGTTGTGTGATTTGAGTACCCGTAATATATTCGGCAAGGTGTGCCGCATGTGTTCCAATATCACCCATACAACCTGCTTTACCCGATTTTTTAGGATCGGTTCTCCACGCGGCCTGTGCATTTCCTTCGCGCTCACTTAATTTACTAAGCCAGCCCTGCGGATATTCTACCCAAACTTTTCTAATTTTTCCAAAAACATTATCCGCTACCATGGCCCTTGCTTGTTTTACAAGTGGATAGCCAGAGTAGGTATGCGTGAGGCAAAGCGTAAGCCCAGTTTCCTGTACTTTTTGGTGCAGTTGCTTGGCTTCGTCGAGTGTAAAAGCAATTGGTTTTTCTATGACAACATGAAACCCATGATCAAGGGCCATCATGGCAGGTGCAAAGTGCGCAAAGTTGGGGGTAACAATGGTTACAAAATCCATTCTTTCAGAAGCTGGAAGTTGGCTTTCTTTGGTAATCATTTCATCGTAGGTTAAATAAGTACGATGCTCGGGTAAAAACAAGGAAGCGCCTGAATCTTTGGCAACTTCAGGATTGATGCTAAGCGCACCACAACAGAGTTCTATGAGTCCATCCATATTGGCTGCAAGCCTATGTATCGCGCCAATAAAGGCATCTTTACCACCGCCTACCATGCCCATTCTTAATT
>JBIKIS010000180.1:0-3638 GCA_044361485.1 Sediminibacterium sp. | reverse complement strand
TCGTTTGCACAAACGCCAAATACCGCGTTGTTTTGCTCATTAGACCAATTGGGATTGTATAATTTATGGGCTGCGTTAAAATGTTCTTGTCTTGTTAAATAAACCATCTGACCAATATTTTGGCAAAGGTAGGCAGATTCGGAGTATTTTTGTACTCTATGCGGGTAATTATAACAGCTGCCACGAACCTTGAACTAGATGGTTGTGCAAAAAAAGTAAGCCAAGTTTTCAAAAAAAGTAAACTAAAAATTAGCTTTCATGCAACCGGCATAGGCATGCTCGCCTCTGGCGTAAAGCTTACCCAACTTGCTACCACCCACAAGCCTGATTTGATCATTCAAATGGGTATTGCTGGTAGTTATAGTAAAAAGGAGCCCCTTGGAAAAGTTATGGTAATTGCCTCCGAATCAATTGCAGATTTAGGCGTGCGTGAAAATGGCAGTTTTAAAGATTTTTTTGAAACCGGTTTACAAAAAGAGAATGAAGCTCCTTTTAAAAAAAGAAAATTAACGAACCCTACTGTTAAGTCGCTAAATGTTTTAAAATCGGATTTGGTAGCAGCGGTTACCATTAATGAAATTACAACCTCAGTAAAACGAATCAAAGAAATAATTGCAGCACAAAACCCTGTTTTAGAAAGTATGGAAGGTGCGGCGCTTCATTATGTTGGAGGCCTCACCAAAACTCCATTTATTCAAATTAGGGCTATATCTAATTATGTGGGAGAAAGAAATAAAGCAAAATGGAAGATTAAAGAATCGATTGAGCAGTTAGAAGCTTATGTGATTACCTATTTAGCTGCATTAGAAAATAGTTTAAATAAATAGTGTCATGAAGTTTAGTCTTGGTTTTTCTCCCTGCCCAAACGATACTTTTATTTTTGACGCACTCGTTAATAAAAAAATTGACACAGAAGGTTTAGACTTTGAAGTACACCTAGAAGACGTTCAAACCCTTAATAATTTTACATTAGAAAATAGATTTGATTTTTCTAAAATCAGCTATGGCGTAATGCCATTATTATTGGAAACACATACCCTGTTAAATAGTGGAGGCGCCATGGGTAATGGGGTTGGTCCACTTTTAATTTGCAAAGACCCTAATATTACCCCTGATGAGGTAAATCATTTACGCATTGCCATTCCGGGCAAAAACACAACTGCCTATTTACTATTTTCTTACGTGTACCCAGCAGCTAAAAACATATCGTTTTATGTGTTTAATGAAATAGAAGCCGCTGTTTTATCTGGTGAGGTAGACGCTGGTGTGATTATTCATGAAAACAGATTCACCTACGCACAAAAAGGGCTTTATAAAATAACAGATTTAGGTGCTGAGTGGGAAACAAAAACAAAAAGTCCAATAGCACTTGGTGGCATTGTGGCTAGCAACCGCATTTCAAAACCCATCATGCAAAAAGTAGACCAACTCATTGCTAAAAGTGTGGCTTATGCTTTTAACAATTACCCTTCCATTAGTGAATATGTATCTTGTCACGCACAAGAAATGAGCGAAGCCGTCATGCGCCAACACATTGATTTATATGTCAATGATTTTAGTACCGATATGGGCGAAACAGGTAAAAATGCCATTGAAACCCTGGTACATATTTATCAGCAAATGAATACTACGACTAGTCCTACTCAGCCATCTCACTCAACTCCAGCCAGCGTAGTTCCATTTCTTCCAAAGTCTGTGTAACTTTTGTTAGCGAATCTGCAAGTGCTGTTATTTGGTCGTAATTAAGCTTCTCATCACTGAGTGCAGCGGTTAATTTTTCTTTTTCCTTTTCGAGAGAAGGCATTTCTTTTTCCAGTTTTTCAAACTCATGCTTCTCTTTAAAGGTCATTTTCTTTTTTGGAGGAGCAGGAGCCACCGGCGGAGCTGTCTCAACAGCGGTAACCGTTTTTACAGGATTATTAGCTGCATTTGCCTTGGCGGTTTCCTGTTCTTTAAGCCAAATACGGTACTGGGTATAGTTTCCTGGAAAGTCTCTCACAAAACCACCGCCCTCAAAAACAAATAAGTGATCTACTAGCCTGTCCATAAAATAACGGTCGTGCGATACAATCATGACACAACCCTGATACTCCGTTAAAAAGCTTTCAAGAACCGCAAGCGTTGGAAGATCAAGGTCGTTGGTAGGCTCATCTAGAATTAAAAAGTTAGGGTTTCTAAATAAGATGGTTAATAAGTGAAGTCTCTTTTTTTCACCACCACTCAGTGACGACAAATACGTGTACTGTTTATCGGGCGGGAATAAAAATAATTCTAAAAACTGCGAGGCACTGATACTTCCACCCTTTGCCAAAGGAAAACTCTCTGCAAAAGATTTTACATACTCAATCACCCTAAAATCTTGTTTTACATCAAGACCGGTTTGAGAAAAATTACCAAACACCACCGTATCACCCACATTTACCTTGCCACTCGTTGGCGTTTCGAGTTCCTGAATAATATTTAAGAAGGTAGACTTCCCAATTCCATTTTTACCAACCACACCCACTCTTTCACCCTTAGAAAAAGTATAATCAAAGCCTTTTAAAATTTCTAGATCGCCGTATGATTTATTGACCTTTTTTAATTCTACAATTTTACCGCCAAGCCTACTCATTTTAGCTTCTAATTGCAACTGCGCATCTTCTATTTTTTGTTTGGCCCTCGCTTCTACTTCGTAAAAATTATCTTGACGGCTTTTACTCTTAGTGGTACGCGCTTTGGGTTGCTTGCGCATCCACTCTAACTCTTTACGGTATTGGTTTCTAGCCTTGTCAATACTAGCCTGCTCACTTTCTATACGGGCCGCCTTTTTTTCCATGTATGATTCATAATCGCCCTTGTATACATACATGTTTTCTCTTTCGAGCTCCCAAATTTCATCACACACAGCGTCTAAAAAATAACGGTCGTGGGTAACAAGAAGTAGTGTAATATTTTCGCCATTTAAATAATGTTCTAACCACTCAATCATTTCTACATCGAGGTGGTTGGTGGGCTCATCCATCATAAGTAAGGTATGCTGATGCTCAAAACCAATATCAATCAGCGTTTTTGCAAGCGCCACTCTTTTTCGCTGACCGCCACTTAATTCGTTTACCTTTTTTTGAAGGTGATGGATGTTTAACTTGCCTAAAATTTGCTTGACTTTAGCTTCAAAATCCCAGGCACCAAGGTCATCCATTTCCATGATGCTATCTGAAATAAGCATGCCATCTTCGGCTTCCATAGCCAATTCATATTTTTGAATGGCCTTAATAATTGGATGATTGGCTTTGAATATGTTTTCTACAATCGTTTTGTCCTCGTCAAAAACGGGATCCTGTTCAAAAAGGGCCACCGTTACTTCTTTATTGATCCAAAACTTTCCACTATCGGACGTTTCCTGACCCGCCAAAATTTTTAAAAGTGTAGACTTACCCACCCCATTACGGGCAATTAAGGCAATTTTGTCCCCCTCATTGATATTAAAGGAAATATTATTGAAAAGCGGGTTAATCCCGTAACTCTTTGTAAGCCCCTCTACAGATACATAATGCATGGCGCAAAGGTAACACTCAAAGGCCTAAGTTTACCCCCAGATTGTTATTTCAGGTTCTCAGATGCCCCTATCTTTGCAACATGAAGCAGTTTAACGTTCC
>JBIKIS010000179.1:0-3649 GCA_044361485.1 Sediminibacterium sp. | reverse complement strand
TATCTAACGAGGTTCCTACTTTAATAAATGGGCTAGAAGGCTTTGGTAATGCAGCTTTGGCAATGCCAGGGGTTGTTTGTGTTACTGCACCAGCCTATACAAATGGGGTAGATGCCGCTAGTCAAATGAATGCATTAGATGCTCAATTATCAAATACACCATTAGAAGGCATAGCCATTATTGTAATTTGTGATGATGCAAATTTTACAGCACAAACGTTGAATAATTATTTGTGGGTGACGTATACAAGAAGTAATCCCTCGCATGATATTTACGGTATAGGATCATTTACGCAAAACAAGCATTGGGGATGCACAGGACCACTTGTTATTGATGCAAGAATTAAACCACATCATGCACCTGTTTTAATAAAAGATGAAGAAGTTGAAAAACGCGTTGATCGTTTATTTGAAAAAGGTGGAAGTCTTTATTCGCTAATTTCTACCCAGGTATGATCGGCTAGTAATCGAACGCTAGAAATAAATTGTTTGAAAGGGCCATTTCCGCCCCATTCCCCTGGGGAAACTAATGATAACATATGGTTGCCATCGTTTTTCTCATACAAATGATAGGTATGTCCAATTTGAGGTTTAAAACCAAGCTTGGCTTCGTAAATCATTAAACTTAATTCTTTGCGCTTCCTAATTTCTTGTGCTTGCTTAGCGAGTAACTCAATTTGTTGCTTGATTTGATCGAGCTGCATATTGGTTTGCTCTTCCATAGCCCATAAAGCTTTGTGTTTGATTACACCTTCTTTAGTGGGTCTAATAGCAACTCCTGCCGCCGATGCAGCATATGGCATTACGCTTAATTGCTTATGGTAAATTTCAGTGTTGGTAAAAGCTTCGCCATCAGGCTTGGTTCCTTTTTGTGTAATCTTTAAATAACCATTGGCTAGTATTTCATGGGTCACATCAAGTACCGTTTTTTCTTCTTTGACAAAACGAGTAACTAGGGTAGAAGCATTAGGGATTTCAGAAAAAATGCTATCTGCTAAAATTTGGTTTTCAAAGGCTCTCAATGAGGCATCGGGTACTACTTCATGTTGGGTATAAAAAGCTTCATTTTCGATGCTTACCCAGTTGCTGCTAATAAGAAGGGCATGACCATTATTGATGCTTTCAATTTTATAATTTCCACTTTTTGGAGCAAGGCCATGTTCAAATGAACATTTTTCTGGAAAAAGTTGCCAACTGGCTAAAAAATTATAAGCTTGAACCATATATTTTGGGTTGATATTGGTATAACAAATCTACTTGGTAAAGGTTGTGGTTTGAATCAATTATTTAGTTCAGTTGAATAAAATCCGGTCTGCGAATGAGTTGGCTATTATATCTAAATCTTAGTCCGGTTGTAAGGCTTATATTGAGTGGTGTCATATTGGAAATAGTGCGCGGATAATAGTAGGCTTTAAGCTCAATGGTTCCAAATACTAAATTTTCATTTCTAGTTCTGCACCCTAGTCCTAGGGCTGTATAAATGCTTCCTTTTTGGAGATCCTCTCCAATTAATTTGATGTAGCTACTATTGATAAAAATAAATAGGGCAAAACTAAAGCCATAATATTTAACCATGTTATAATACACCGACTCTATATTACATGATACCCTTGTAGCTGCTTGTATGTTGTCATTTTTAAAGGTTGGAATACCATACTCGCTACGCAAATAAAAAGGCTCATTTAAAATGGTATTTAATTGTTGCGTAGCGCTGATTTGAACAAAATTTCTTTTAGACCACTTTGGATTGGTTAATTTTTTAAGTCTTGTAAAATAATTCACCGAACTTAAAAAACTGATATCCTCCAATGATCCATTGTGTAAGTATCCACCCATTTTTACATTAAAATTGGTGTAGTTTTTTTGGTCTGTAAAATAATCTCTTTCATAATCAATGCCTATATAAGGCCTAGTTCTTGTATTTCGTTGTGTTAATCCACTCACCACCGAAAAGCTATAGCCTTCCGGAACGTCTTCATTTCGTCCAAAACCATAAATAAAATTAGTGTGGTAATATTCCTGTTTAAAAATATTAAATGCTACTAGACCAGCGTCTATATCGCTATAGTGGATATTGTATTTAATAATTGCCGTGTCAGGAATTTCACTAAATCTTTTTGACACAACTCTAAAGCTTATAAACTTACGTAGCCTTGTTTGCAAATTATCTTTTACCCTTAGCCCAGCACCAATATTAATACCCATCCAACCATCCATAATACCATACGCATACTTATACATGTGATCATAAGTTGCCCTTGTATTGTATGTTTTATTTGCCTCGTAGGTTCCAAATTCAAATCCGCCTGTAAAACTATGATAGGGGCTAACAAGTGGCAAGTCGCCTTTTATGTAGCGGGCATATTCTTCTCTTCGGCCGCTATTAAAAGTGGGCTTAATTTTATCGATTCCAATGGTTAAGTTTAAAAAACTTCCCAAAAAATTTCTTTTGATATATTCAAAACCAGTAGCAGCTAATGGCCTTCTATCTAAATCATATAGCGCATTAATTTGAATTTTATCACCAAGACCCAAAACATTGTTATGGTTTATTTCGGCATTAAAAGAATTGATACTTCCAATATTTGCACTCCCGCCAAATGGAAAAATATCTTTCCACTGAATATTCATAATTACGCCATTAGAATCGGAAGGATCAATAGATGCAACAATTCTTGCATCCTGAATAAAAGCCAGCTCTCTTAAAAATTTTTCATTATCGGCAATAAGAAACGGATATAAGGTATCACCAGTATTAAAAAATAAGTTTTTAAGCATTGTTTTATTAGTGGTGCTATTATAAAGCGCTTCTTCCATGGCCCTTTTTATTTTTTTGCTGGTGGCCATAGTATCATTAAATGGAGTTGTGTATGAAACGCTATTTACTTGAATTTGATTGATAACCTTTCCTTTAAATGTTGTAAAAGGCGATTCATTTTTAATGACACCCGAATTATTTTGCATGTTAAATTGTGGCGCATCAATCCAAATCGCATCCCCTAATTTTTTAAGTACCCCTTTTTTGCTGCGCAATAAAAAGGTAGAGTCGCGTAAACTAATAGCTGTAGAATCCACTTGAGCAAATAGAGTAACGTTATTTACTACAAACAAGACAGTGATGAGTAATATAATTATCGCGGATCGATTCATGCAGGATAGGAGCTAAAAACAAATGCCCAACCATAAAGGTCGGGCATTTTTAAATCCGGGGGAACTATTAATATCTGTAAGCGTCAGACTTAAATGGACCAAACTGTGGAATACCTAAATAAGCAGCTTGTTCTGCAGATAGTTCGTCTAGTTGAGCACCTACTTTTGCAAGGTGTAAACGAGCTACTTTTTCATCCAAGTGCTTAGGTAACACATACACTTTGTTCTCGTAGTTTTTATGGTTAGTCCATAATTCAATTTGAGCAAGTGTTTGGTTCGTAAATGAGTTACTCATTACAAAAGAAGGGTGACCTGTTGCGCAACCTAAGTTTACGAGTCTACCTTCTGCAAGTACAATAACATCTTTTCCTTCAATATTGTATAAGTCTACTTGTGGCTTAATGGTATCTTTTGTATGACCATAATTTGCATTTAACCAAGCCATATCAATTTCAATATCGAAGTGGCCAATATTACAAACAATCGCCTTGTCTTTCATT
>JBIKIS010000178.1:0-3662 GCA_044361485.1 Sediminibacterium sp. | reverse complement strand
GCTTCGCTAGACAAGCAAGTTAAAGAAAACGAAGCCATCAAAGAAAACCTGAACAGGCAAATTGATGTGGTAAACGCCAAGCGTACTGAGCTTGAAAAACACCAAGAAGAACATATTCGCCGCCTAGAAAAAATTGCCAATTTAAGTGCCGATGATGCGCGTGAGCAACTCATCGAAAGCCTTAAAAATGAAGCACAAACACGTGCTTTATCCATGCAACAGGACATCATCGAAGATGCTAAGCAAAAGGCAAATAAAGAAGCGCGCAAAATTGTTATTCAAACCATACAACGTACGGCAGCAGAGCAAACCATCGAAAATACTGTTACCGTATTTAACCTCGAAACCGACGAAATTAAAGGTCAAATTATTGGTAGAGAAGGTCGTAATATTAGAGCGATTGAAGCAGCAACGGGCGTAGATTTAATTGTAGATGATACACCGGAAGCCATCATCTTATCTTCTTTTGATCCGCTACGCCGTGAGATCGCCCGTTTAAGTTTACAACGCCTTGTTTCTGATGGTCGTATTCATCCAGCGCGTATTGAAGAAGTGGTTGAAAAAACACGCAGACAATTAGAAGAGCAGGTAATGGAAATTGGTGAGCGTACCGTTATTGAAATGGGTATCCACGGTCTTCACAAAGAGCTTATCCGTATTGTAGGTAAGATGCGTTTTAGATCTTCCTATGGTCAAAACCTACTTATGCATAGTAGAGAAACGGCTAATTTGTGCGGTATCATGGCGTCTGAATTAGGGATGAATCCTAAACTTGCCAAAAGAGCCGGTTTATTACACGATATTGGTAAGGTGCCTGACGAAGAAACAGAATTGAGCCACGCATTATTAGGCGCTAAACTCGCCGAAAAATATGGTGAGAATCCGGCGGTTGTAAACGCCATTGGAGCCCACCACGATGAAATGGAAATGCAGTACGTGATTTCTCCTATTATTCAGGCTTGTGACGCCATTTCTGGCGCTCGTCCGGGTGCACGTAGGGAAATCATGCAACAATACTTACAACGTATTAAAGACCTGGAAAACCTGGCTTTAGCGTACCAAGGGGTAGAAAAGGCGTATGCCATCCAGGCGGGTCGTGAACTTCGCGTAATCGTTGAGGCTGAGAAAGTTACGGATGGTGATAGCGATAAATTGAGCTTTGAAATAGCCCAAAAAATCCAAACCGAGATGACCTATCCAGGACAAATTAAAGTAACCGTAATTAGAGAGAAAAGGGCAGTAAACGTAGCTAGGTAAAAAAAATTGCAAATCACTTCCGATTTTCGATTTTTACCCCTACCTTTGCCGTCCGCAAAAATTAAAAGATATGGACGCAGCAGTTCAGTTTGTACACGAACAATTAACCGTAAAAAAGCAATATCCTGCCTTCAAGGCTGGTGATAATGTCACTGTTAACTATAAAATCGTTGAGGGTGGTAAAGAACGTATTCAAAGTTTCCGTGGAGACGTAATCAAGTTACAAGGAACTGGAGCAACTGCTTCATTCACTGTACGTAAGATTTCGGATGGCGTAGGCGTTGAGCGTTTATTTCCTATCTTATCTCCAAATATCGAGTCTATCCAATTAAACAAAACTGGTAAGGTTCGTCGTGCTAAACTATACTACCTACGTGAGCGTAGCGGTAAAAGTGCACGTATTAAAGAAAAACGTTTCTAGTCAAACAATACCTTTTTACAAACGGAAGTTAGCATCCAGCTACTTCCGTTTTTTTATGCCTTTTATTTGGCCCTTTACATGCTTTTTCCCCTACCTTTATAATCTTAAATCAAATCATTATGGGCAACTTAGGATTTCAAGAAATATTACTCATCGCAGTAGTGGTACTTGTATTATTTGGCGGTAGAAAAATACCAGAATTTATGCGCGGCCTTGGTAAAGGTATCCGTGAATTCAACGATGCAAAAAACAACGTGAAAAAAGAATTAGAAGAAGGTATCAAAGAAAAAGATACACAAGCTTAATTTTTATCTCACTTTATCTGACAAACAAACAACTTTAGCCTTTGTTTCGGTTCACTACAATCAAAGACTATCATAACAATTTACAGAGCGGCCAAACCACAGTTGTGGAGGCCGTTCGTTTTTTTGTGGAAGCAGCTAAAGGCGGCGCTTCCTTAAATGCGTGGCTTACAATCTATGAAGACGAAGCTTTACAAGCAGCAAAAAAATTAGACGAACATATTAAGGCCGGACAACCATTACTGCCACTTCATGGCGTAGTTGTGGGTTTAAAAGATGTGATTGCTTATAAAAATCATCCTTTGTCTGCGGCTTCAAAAATCCTACAAAATTTTCATTCTATTTTTGACGCCACTGTTGTAGAAAAATTACAAGCAGCAGGCGCTATTATTTTAGGTAGGCAAAACTGTGACGAGTTTGCAATGGGAAGTAGCAATGAAAACTCTGCATTTGGTCCTGCAAAAAATGGCATCGACCCTACGCGTGTGCCTGGTGGATCATCAGGTGGATCTGCAGTGGCCGTTCAAATGAATCACTGCATGATTAGCCTAGGCTCTGATACTGGTGGATCTGTTAGACAACCCGCAGATTTTTGTGGCATTGTTGGACTCAAACCTTCTTATGGCAGAATTTCCCGTTACGGACTTATCGCGTATGCATCTTCTTTTGATCAAATTGGCATTTTTGCAAAATCGGTAGCCGATGCCGCGTTAGTGCTTGAAATTATTGCAGGCCCCGACGATTTTGATAGTACGGTTTCTGAAATACCCGTTCCAGCCTATAGTGCTGTTGTGGATGAACCTACTCCAAAAAAACGAATTGCATATTTTAAAGAGGCACTCGAACATCCAAGTTTAGATCCTGAAATTAAGGCAGCTATTGATGCAACAATAGCTAATTTGCAAAAAGCAGGGTATACCGTAGATGCGGTTTCATTTGATATGCTTGATATGGTAGTGCCCACGTATTATGTGTTAACCACCGCCGAAGCGTCTAGCAATTTGTCACGCTATGATGGCGTAAAATTTGGTCACCGCTCTAGTACTGGTAATAACGACCTTACATCTCTCTATAAAAATGCTAGAAGCGAAGGTTTTGGTAAAGAAGTAAAGCGTAGAATTATGCTGGGTACATTTGTATTAAGTGCCGGTTATTTTGATGCGTATTTTACCAAGGCACAACAAATTCGAAAACTACTCGTGGACGGTTCGGTGCAGTTATTTAAAAATTACGATGCAGTACTACTACCCACCGTACCTAGTCCTGCATTTTTAATTGGCGACCATACTAAAGATTCGGTTGCTATGTTTTTAGCAGATATCTATACCGTGTATGCAAACCTTGTGGGTATCCCTGCTATCTCAATTCCTTTGTATCAGCATTCATCAGGACTTCCCTTTGGGCTACAAATCATGTGTGCTCCTTTTGAAGAAACCACGTTGTTGCAACTTTCAACGGCTATTCAAAAAATACATGAATAAGTTTTTTCGTTTATTACTATTTGTTTTAGGGATGTTGGTGCATGATTTTGCATCAGCAAAAAAGGTAATAACAGATACCATTATTGACGATAAAAAACCGTTTGCCAATTTATTTTTGTACAACAAAGTAGCTTCCAATAAACCCTATCAATCGCAAATCAATCCTCGTGCTATTTCTTTTGTAGAAGAATATATTCGAAA
>JBIKIS010000059.1:0-12031 GCA_044361485.1 Sediminibacterium sp. | reverse complement strand
CAAAAACAAAAAATACAACTGCTAAAAATGCGAGGTATCTTTTATTTCTCCAGAATGGAACGTCCACCTCTGGTGTTTGTCCTTCACGCGTATCTGCTAATTTTTTTAAGTTGGCATTAACTTGTAATAAAATAAGGGCCACCACTGCTAAAATGAGCGATAAAATCCCAAACAACAATGAATTGTCTTCTTCTGCTGGAGCACCTGCAGCTGCGGCACCTGGAACGGCAGCACCTGGGGCAGGCACAGAAGCAACGTATTTTAGGATTGCATCAATTTCCTCGTCTTTTAAATTCGGGAACTGATTCATCGCGGTTTTATTATACTCGAGGTATAATTTGTTCGCATACGCGTCACCTGTTTTTAGAAAAGCTGCACTATTCCTGATCCAAGAATATAACTTTTCTTTACTTTCCCAACGGCCTTCAACTCCAGCAAGCGCAGGGCCTGTAGAGTTTTTATGCACCTGATGACAGGAAGCACAATTGGTATTAAACAAGGTTTTTCCGTCTTGGGCGGTAACGGTATTTGTAACTAAAAGGCCCAACAAGAAAACTGCGCTAAATAAGCAGTTCTTGACGATGCGACTTGTGTTGCGTCTAAAAGATGTCATATACACAAACGGGTTCTGTAGTGGAAAAATATCCTTAATTGCGCGCAAAAATATGACAGGAAGCTGACAAAAGCGAATACTAACAAACATTTTTTTTGTTAAAGACAATATTGAGTTTCAAGTATTTGTCGGCTTTTTTGTGCAATTTTGGGGCATGTTTAAGCGATTGAAGGAAAAATGGAATTTAAGTTGGACTTCTTTTGTGCTCGTATTTAGCACTTTTGCCATTGGCGGGAGTAGCTGTGGGTACCTAGGAAGGAAGCTTCTAAGCCTTACTGGGCTTGATTCTGGGCTGCTTTATTATGCATTATATATTGTATTAATGTGCCTCCTATGGCCCCTCTGCGTGATCGTAATAAGCATCCCAATGGGTCAATTTGGATTTTTTAGAAATTACCTCCGAAAAATGAGCCAAACCATATTTGGAGTGTCAAGTAAGGCGCCAAAACCTCAAAATGGGAGTTTTAGCATCAAAAAACGCAATTTGGCCCTATTTGCCTCTGGAACAGGCTCCAATGCGCAAAAAATCATAGAACATTTTAAGGGTCATCCCTCTATCCGGATTTCACTCATTGTTTGCAATAAACCCGGCGCTGGCGTGATTCAAATAGCTGCTGATTTTGATGTATCGGTTCTTATGATCGAAAAGAAAGATTTTGAACAGGGCAACTTGTATGTGAAAGAGCTTTCAAAATATGAAATTGACTACATCATTCTTGCTGGATTTTTATGGAAAATGCCCGAAGCTTTTTTAAATGCATTTCCAAGACACATGATTAATATTCATCCTTCACTACTTCCTAAATATAGTGGCAAAGGCATGTATGGTTCTCGCGTTCATGAAGCCGTGATTGCTGCTGGTGAAAAAGAATCTGGCATTACCATTCATTACGTAAATGGACAGTATGACGAGGGCGAACATTTGTTTCAAGCAACCTGTGTTGTTGATGCAAGTGATACACCTGATACACTTGCCACCAAAGTACACGCACTAGAACATTTGCATTTTGCACGCGTGATAGAAGATATGATTGAAGGAAAGATATAAAATAGCACTCCGTTTTTAGCACAGATCTTTTTGCATATAAACGACACTCGGTAGCGGATTATCGTAGTACGCCGTTACAGTTTCAAATCCAAATTTTTGATAGAGTTTTATAGCTACTTGTAACCGCTCTAATGTGTCTAATTTCATAAGGGTATAGTTTAGTGCCATTGCTTCTTGCAATAAAGCATTTACGAGTGCCTCCCCTATTTTTAAATTTCTATAACCAGGATCAACATACAACCTTTTCATTTCACAAGTATCTGCATCTGGCAAGGGCTGTAACGCAATACAGCCAACAGGTGTAGCATTATAGAGTGCAATAAAAAGCGCGCCTACCGGCGCGCTGTATTTATACAAAGGATTGTCGATTTCGCTATCAAAAGATTGAAAACAAAGGTCTTCATTGAGTTCAAGTAAATAGGCTTTAAAAAGCGTTTTGATACTTTCTAATGCAGGACCCTCAGTAGTAACTTTTTGAATGTCTAACATGGGTAATAGCGTATGCAATTAACCAGGCATTCTAGAAATATATTTTTCAATTTCTTTTACCTGATCAAGCACTTGTTTGGTAGTTGGTTTACAAGCTTTTGCTTTTCTAAAAAAATCTTTAGCTGCTCTAAACTCACGCTTATTGATAAAAATTTGACACATGGTCAAATAAGCAACTGCTTCACTTTCTTTGTCAGGAATACCAAGTCTAATAGCAGCTCTGATATATGATTCGCCTTGCTTAAGATCACCTTTTTGCATCGCCATCATGCCAAGTTGTAATTTATTGGCACCTTCTGCCTCTGGCATAGGTGATCCTAAATCATTACTCATTTTTAGGTGCTTTTCGGCACTGTCAAAATCTTGCGTCATCATAGCAAGGTTTCCTTTGATGGTATAATAGGTAGAACGTACTGGCTTGTAGAGTAAGCCTGGAAACCAAACCGATTTTAATATTTTTTCTACCTCTTCCACATTACCTTGCTCCATAGGTTCTTGAATCAAACGAAGTGGCCCTATAAAAAAATGACTGAGTATACCAATAATGAAAACCAGGTAGATTGGAAAAGTTGGCCAAAAACCAGTGCCGGTAAAATTTAACACAAGGCCTAGTACTAGTAGTAATAAGCTCAGCCAAAAACGGTATTTGATAATGATATTGTAGAATTGCATCCCTATAAATTTGAGCCGCTAAGATACATTGTTTTATTAAAAGCGGCCAACCCACAAGCATTTTGTGGCGGTACGGGATTATCTATTATTTTTGCTACCCTTTTAGGGATGGTCCCGTAGTTCAATGGATAGAATAGAAGTTTCCTAAACTTTAGATCCAGGTTCGATTCCTGGCGGGACCACAAAGCCTCAACACATGTGTTGGGGCTTCTTCATTTTGAGACAACGTCGAAAGCTTGCTTTCGAAAGTTGGTGAGAAATGAAGAAGCTAAACTATCACGCAAAGCGGGATAGTTTAAAAGGCTTTGGGTTAGTTCAATGCGGCAGGAAGTTAGCCGAAGGCTAACAGTCCTGGTGAAAGTCAAGGCTAACAGTCCTGGGGAAAGTCAAGGCTAACAGTCCTGGTGAAAGCAAAACGAATGTCCTGGTGAAAGATGGCGACTTCCAACAAAAACTGAATTGAATTTAATTTATAAAAATTCCTCAAAAATTGGGGATATTTCAAGATGAAATCTCATAAAAACCAAATACCTATCACTTAATTCTATCATTGATCCTTAGCGAAGTTCTGGACATAGTTGTACATACTTTGACCTTCCCAACCATAACAACCGATGTACTTCCAAATAGGATTTAACATATTATATCGATGTCCTCTACTACTGATTCCGGCATCAATCAATAATTGAATAACTAAAATTCTTGCATTTTTTCTTCCACCAACGATATTTTCATTGCCTTTCATGCCATTACAGAAATTTGAAATTCGGACAAATGGACTGGAACCATCAGAACCACTGTGATCTGTAAAGCCTCTTCTTCTACAGTCTTCGCCATGTTTTTTTGCGGCTTGATATACACACTCTTTTGGATACAGGATTTGAGCTGGGCTCATAGTATTCAACTCTGCAATTAGTTCATTGCCAGCATCGAACTCTTCTTTATTAATACCATACCATGACTTTGATTCATCTGAAAGATGTTTTGCTACAATTGTAGCATACACTTTTGGATATTGCCTTACAAAATTAATTTCTTTTATCATTTCCTTGTCCATAGTGTTAAGGCCATATTCATAAGAAGCTGTGCTTATTCTCTGGAAATCAACTCGTGAACTATCTAATATGCCATTAAACTCAAAAACATATTTCTTAGATACACATGATTTACCCCATTTTATAGCATGTCCTTTTGTATCAATATAAAATGCAAAATAGGCGTCATCTTCATTCATAATATGAACATACGAATTGCAAATAAAATACAAAGCATCACTACTGAAATAACCGCTACCACTACTTGATGAATATCCGCAAATCTTTTTATCACCCCTGTACTCTGGATTTAGGGTTCCGTATACACGTTGTCTGCAATTTTCGGCCAAAGCATCATCCCATATTATTCGTGCAATTGGCGAAGACTTTTCAAGTAAAGAAATAAACTTGGGTTCATACTCATTAATTTTTGCTCTATACTTAGCTAAAAATGATTGAGGATTAGATCTTGCTTCATTAAGTAAGTTATATATTTCAGCTGCTTTTCCAGAGGGCTGAGCGAGGGCAACAAAGGATGAAATAAGAACGATAAAAATTAATATGATCTTCTGTTTGAGCATAAATTTTTTATTTAATTTAATTTAATTATTTAGAATAAAGCACAATAGTCTCGAATTTTATATTCTAAATATTAATTCCTTACCTATAAAGAAACAAGTTGTTGAAACACAGATAGCACCACGGAGAGGGGAGACAAAAAAAACACCACGTGCTAAATCAATGACTTCTCCCCCCAGATTAGTTCGATTTACGACGTGGTGTCTACTACAAATTTAATCCAATCAGCTACACTTTAATCATTTAATCGTTACGTTTGTATTTTAATTGCAATCTATGAATCAACTGGAAAGGCTTCATTTTATATACCAACTACTAGAAATTGAACCACAAACAGTGCAGGGTATTTGCAAGAAACTCGCTAGTAAAGGAGTTGCAACAGCGAGTAGACAAATCTACAACGACCTCGTGCAACTCGAAAAAAATTATCTCAGAAAGAATCAAAAACTACACATAACAACTGGGCAACACAATCAAAAAACGTACAGGCTGGTATACACAGACACAACTATTTCAGTTACAGGATTTGACGTAAACTCCTATCAATTAAGCAGGCTTTCGATGACTACCTATATTACAGAGGGCCGCGGCGAATCGATCAATAAATTTAGAGATATCGTTGCCAAAAAAATAATGCACTTAAGTAAAACCAAGTATTCGACGCTTCCACTTGAACAAAATTTTAATTCGCATTTTTTTGAAAGAAAATATACAACAGCATTTAATACCGTTTCCGAAGACGTTATCTGGTCAATTGCCAACAATAAAATTATTGAAATAGTAAATATTTATGGAGATGCTACAAATGTAATGACAGACATCTCCTATCCATTCAAACTAAAGCCACTACTACTCGTATATCATAACGGTGCCTACTATATGGCAGGATTTATTGTAAAGAACAATTCATTTATTACCATTGATCTTTCAAAAATTATTGCCTACAACCTTACCAATCAAACTTTCTCGCATAAAAAAGCAGTACCCTTAGCTAAAGCTGAACTTCAAAAAAGATTTGGCTTAACGGCAAATATTGACAATGAAATATATGATATTGAATTAGAGTTTTCGAGTATCACTGGCGAATTTATAAGCCATTACAACTGGCATACCACGCAGTCCTTTACACAATTAAAAAACGGAAACTACCGCATGAAAATGCATTGTGGTATTAATAGAGAATTATTTGGTTGGATATTTAGATGGATGGGGAATGTAAAAATTGTAGGACCCAAAAAATTAAAAGACCTCTATCTTGAACAACTTGCCATTATTAATCAAAATCATAGCAGCAATCAACCGCTGATGTATTCCAATATTTTTAAACCTTTGGAAAAGTAAATTAATACCTGAGCATTTTTGTTTCAGCCCCATCTCCAAATAATGAAGTATAATCTAACCAAGCGCCATCTATCTTTACTTTTTGTGCAATAAGCCTAATACCATGGCTATAATCGACATACCAGTTTACATGCCCCGCATACACCGGCTGTATAGGCTTTGTGTCTAATGTATGCCAACCATAAATAGCCACTCTATTGGGTCTTGCATTTTCAGCTACCTTATTACTTAATACTACATCTTTTTTAATACCACTAATAAGGCCTTTTTTACTTTTCCTCTGCCCTTCAATTATTAAATGGTGTTGCCACATGGTAATGGTACTATCCCTAAAAGCATACATGGGTACTGGGGCTAATTTTACAGTGCTTGCTTTATAGATTGCATCAACCATAGATGGTGTCGGTAAAAAACATGCGTACACATCGGCAATTTTTTGCGCAGCCATTGGCGTGATAGGTACACGGGCCCAATTACTATTAGTACCCACCACAAAATAATCGGGGGCTACATACAAAGTGAGTTTAACCTGTTTCCCATCTGGCATTGTAAAAGGCATTGTAACCGGCACAAAATGAAAGTAAAAATCAGGCACCTGACCAGCATTTGCATACTCAAGCGCCAATGAATCTCGCTCTCTCCAGTTATAACTTACAGCCTGTTTAAAAAAAGCTTCGCCAGTACGTGTATCGTTCGTTACAACTGGTGGTAAGCCAGCTGGGCGCATGTTTTTGCTTGATGTACAAGCACAAAAAAATAATCCAAAAAGGAGAATGCTATTTTTCAATGGATCTAATTTTTTGTTCGATAGCGAGTGTGATTCTATAAAAACCTAAATCGGTCATATGGGAACCATCAACGGTGGCTTCCCCATCCCCGCCAATTAAATTTGTGGTTTCTAAATAATGTAAATGATGCATTCCTTCTTTTTTTAATAGCGTGTATGCAGTTTTAAATATTTGATTGACTTCATTAATTTTTTGTCTGGTTACCAAATTAAATTTGGCAGTGGGATACATAATATTTTCGACGATTAAAATAGGTACACTTGGTTTTAATGCATGCAGGTGACGTAAAAATGGAACCGTTTTAGCCTCCGCCATAGCAGGTGTTAAATTAGGCCCACAATCAATCACATACATAGAAGCATCGATGCCCGACATAATAACGGCAAGCATAGAATCGAGTTGCCCATTTCCGCTAAAACCTAAATTAATGGTTTCACGTTTTAAACGGCGTTCTAGCTGTGCAGGATAGGCCATCCCAGGACGCATAGCAGAAGCACCCTGTACAATAGAGGTCCCATACACAACGAGTGGCTTTTGGCCCTCAAAATAATTTTGCTGTGGCTTATGAATTGAAGCGCCTTCTTCTACGCCAATAAAAAGTGAATCGCAGGTTTCATAATCAGGTAGGTATAGCAGGTATTGACGAGTTTGGCCATCCATATCTTTAACCAAATTGGCTTCTTGGTATACAGCGGCATTTGGTTTTCCTACACCCGCAAAATACCATGTGCCCTTATCAAGTCCATAAAGGTCAAGCCCCTTTACCAGCGTGCCCGCCACGTGCTGAAAAACAACCGACGATCCGGTTTTCCATTTTGCAGAAATTTGTTTGGCATTGGTTTCAAAATACACTGCAAATCCAGTTGGATTTTTACTCAAATCCCATACAGCCTTACGGAGTAAATTTTTAATTGTATCCGGAAATCGTTGATACACCGTTGCATTAGGCATGGGACGTCCTAACAAGGTAAATTCCTGCATATCGTGATACACCGTTTTAGTTTGTGCACCAGCACTAAACACCATAAATACAATACATAAAAGGGTCCAGCAGTTTTTCATGCTTCAATTTAATCCTTTTTAGTAAAAACCATGTGCTATAGCACCTTACCTTTGCAAAAAACACAATGATGCGTTTGTTGCTAGCAGGTTTATTATGTAGTTTGAGCATATCCGTTTTGGCCCAAAACACCCAACTATCAGAGGTTGTGGTTACAGCTAGCATGCTACCGCAACAAGAAAAAGAAACAGGGCGCAATATTGTAAGCATCAAAGGATCTAGCCTACAAAATTTACCCATTAGTAGCATCGATGATTTATTAAAATATTTACCCGGTATTGAAACCCAGCAACGTGGCCCCGCTGGTACGCAAAGCAATATTATTATTAGAGGTGGTACGTTTCAGCAAGTACTCGTAATTATTGATGGCATTAGAATTAACGATCCGCTCACAGGTCATTTTAATAGTTATATACCACTTCATCCAGAAGATATCAATAGAATTGAAATCATTAAAGGCGCCGCTTCTGCTATTTATGGTTCAGACGCCATTGGAGGCGTTGTAAATATTATTACCAATGGGCTACAGCAAAAAAACAACCACAAATTAAGCGTTGGCAGTAAATGGGGTAGTTACAATTCACTTTCCAATAATTTTTGGTGGGGTGCACAAAAAGAGAAATGGAAACTCAGTGTTTCATCGCAACAAAATAAAGCAGATGGAGAAAATTTAAGAGGCACTACCGGCTATTATAATAATTCATTTTATGCAGCTAATTTTAATTATGCATTTACATCTAATTGGAAGCTTCATATCTTATACGCCAATGATAAGAGGGATTTTAATGCGCAAAACTTTTATACTACTTTTAAAAGCGACACCGCTACTGAAATTGTAAAAAGCAATTGGACCCAAATGGGTTTGTCAAAACAGTACACCCATAAAATAGTAAAATTTGATGTAGCGTATAAAAACCTGTCTGATCGTTTTAGGTTTAATCCGGCTGGTAGTTTTAATGAAAATAAAACCTCACTTTTTGTTGCGCAGGGCTCGGTTCAATTTACGCGCAATCCCAATCATCAAATTGTTACAGGTGCCCAGTGGATCCATAAAAAAATTAGATCCAATGATAGAGGTAATCATGAACTAGCACACGGAGCTGCATTTTTAATTGCAACACACAAACTTCCTAAAAACATATTCATCAATGAAAGCCTGCGCATAGATTGGGACCAGAACTATGGCTGGATTATTATCCCACAAATAAATGGATCATGGGTAAATGGCAATCTAACAACAAGGGCCTCTATTGGAAAAGGCGTTCGTGACGCCGATTTTACAGAGCGTTACAACAATTATAATAAAAGCTTGGTAACTGGTGGCAGCATAGGTAATCCATATTTACAAGCCGAGCAATCATGGAGTTACGAACTTGGCGCCGATTATAGAATGGGATCCAATTTTAAATGGGGCGCTACCGCATTTTTAAGAGACCAAAATAACCTAATTGATTGGACCCCTACTCCGTATCCTATGATGCCACGCCAATCAAATTTAGTAATAACAGGAAATTATTCTTTGGCTACCAATGTATCATCCGTAAAAACAAAAGGGATAGAAACGGATTTTACTTACAACAAAAAATGGGGAGATGATTACGAATTGAACCTCAGTACAGGCCTGGTATGGCTTTCTTCTACCAGCCCCAATAAAACACCTTCATTTTACATTTCTTCGCACGCCAGATTTTTATGGAATGAGCAAATGATTTTTAGGGCACGTCAATTACAATTATCTGTAAATAGTGTTTACAAAATTAGAAATACACAAACAGCGTCTGCGATTAATGCGACGCTCTCTCCAAATTATTTTTTAGTGAACAGTAAATGTGCGTATCTACTTAACAAGCGTAAAGGAAATGTGTTTTTAGAAATCACCAACTTAACCAATACGCCATACTCCGATTTACTCGGCGCCATTATGCCAAGCAGGTGGATTGCTGCTGGTTTTCAATTAACGCTATAACTAACCCCTAGATTATATTTGCTTAAGTAGTCCTGGCTTTTCTTGATGTAATTTATAAATCAGTTCACCAAACAAGGTATTGGCCCAAGCAAACCATTTTCGGGTAAATTTGGTAGCATCATCTTTATGAAATGATTCGTGCATAAATCCAGTGCCCGCATGCGTTTGCATTAAATTTCTGACACAGTGTGTAATTTCTTTATCATCTACACTTGTTATGGCGCGTAAAATAATACTCATAGGCCAAATGGTATCGGCACCTGTGTGAGGACCTCCAATACCTTCACCAGCTTTTCCTTTATAGAAGAAAGGATTATTTTCAGATAGCACGAGTTTACGTGTATTTAAATAGAGCGGATTGTTAGGCTCAATAGCGCCAAGGTATGGAAGCGATAATAATGAAGGAACATTGGCGTCATCCATCATATGAAAACTACCATAACCATTTACTTCAAAACCAATAATTTTTCCAAACTGCTGGTGTTGAATAATACCATGTTGTTTGAAGGCAGCTTCTACCTGTGCTTTTAATGCTAGTGCTCTTTTAGCAAGTGCTGGCTCATTTACTGATGGCAATTGCAAGAGCTCAGCCATCTTACCTAAAATATTAATGGCAAACATATTGCTCGGTACGAGGTAAGGCAGTAAAGTACAATCGTCACTTGGTCTAAAGGTTGAAACAATTAAACCACATGGTTTTACTGGATAACCATAACCACTTAATGGCACACCGTCGGTGGCCCAAGCGGTAGTTCGCTGAAAACTATAAGGTCCATTCCCATTAAAGCGCTGTTGCTCGTTAAATGTATCTAGAATTAATTTTTGTGCAGCTTTCCAATCGCTATCAAATACAGAAGTGTCGCCTGTTTGTTTGTAATAACCCTGCGCGAGTCTTACTGGATAACATAAACTATCAATTTCCCATTTACGCTCATGAATACCAGGCTTCATTTTTGTAAGGTCATCTTTCCACTCGCTTACTTTATTGACGTCTTTATAAAATGCGTTGGCATAAGGGTCTAATAAAATACATTTTGTTTGTCTATTGATAACACCTGCAATCAGTGTTTGAAGTGGCTTATCATTTTTTGTGAGTGGTAAATAAGGCCAAACCTGCGCCGTACTATCACGGAGCCACATGGCGTCAATATCTCCGGTAATCACATAGGTATCTGGCTTTCCATTTACCATTTCAAAATCGACGGTGGTGTCTAATGTGTTAGGAAAGCAGTTTTCAAATAACCAACCAAGCTCTTTATTGGGCAGGTCTTTTTTAACTTGCTCAATTACCGCTTCTACAGCTGCACTTTTAAAATTTCTATCAGCTACAGCAGGTCTATTACTCGTAAAGTTTTGGGTAAGCGGTGGCATTGCAAAGCCTGCCGCTTTATTGAGTAAAAATCCAATACCTAGTAAAGAAGATTTTTGTACAAATTGACGACGGTTGGTCATATAAAAATGTTTAAAATTATTTTAACTGAAACGAAACTCCATTTTCTACTGCTGCATTAGATCCAATATACAATTGGAAATTTCCTTTCTCACTTACATGCTTGAGATCTGCGTTGTAAAAACGAAGTAAGTTTTCATCGATAGTGAAAGTTACTGTTTTTGTTTCTCCTTTTTTCAAAAATACTTTTTGGAAACCTTTTAATTCTTTTAAGGGTCTTGTAATACTTGCTACATCATCTTTGATATACAACTGTACCACTTCTTCACCATCATAATTACCGCTATTGGTAAGGGTTACAGACGCTGTAATTGCTTTAGTGGCAGTAAGTGTTGGAGCAGACAAAACAGGTTTTCCATAACTAAACGTGGTATAGCTTAAACCATATCCAAAAGGCAATAGCGGTGAATTTTCTACGTCTAAATAATTGGATCTATATTTTCCAAAAACATCGCCACCATTGGGTCTACCTGTATTGCGCACACTATAATAAATAGGAATTTGTCCCACATTACGTGGAAAACTCATAGTTAATTTACCTGCCGGATTGTAATCGCCATATAAAACAGAAGCTACCGCATTACCGGCTTCGGTACCAGCATGCCAAACATCTAGCACAGCCGTTGCAGATTTTAATTCATTGGCAATGGTTAGCGGTCTACCATTCATGAGTACGAGTACGAGTGGCTTACCCGTTTTAGATAAGGCTTCAATTAATTTTTGTTGACTCGCCGGAATATCTAAACTGGTTCTACTCGCTGCTTCACCACTCATTTCACTGGCTTCCCCCACTACTGCAACAATAACATCAGAAGCTGCAGCTACCGTTAAAGCTTCTGCAATTAGCTCTTGAGGGCTTCGAGTATCAATAGAAATTTTTTCACCAAATACATTAATTTTTGCAGCAAATGCAGGATCATCAGATAGATTAGCACCCTTTGCATACATTACTTTAGAACCAATGCCAGGGCGGTTATTAAACCCTTCTAAC
>JBIKIS010000002.1:0-44620 GCA_044361485.1 Sediminibacterium sp. | reverse complement strand
TACCAAGTAGGCAAAGCCGGAAATTTACAAGAATGGTATTACGATTGGCAGGATGTAGAGCCTACGCATAGACACCAAAGTCATTTATACGGCTTATATCCGGGCACACATGTAACACTTTCGCAAACACCTGATATTGCGAATGCTGCTAAAAAAACACTAGACATTAAAGGTGATGAAACCACTGGATGGTCTAAAGGTTGGCGTATTAATTTATGGGCTAGGCTAAAAGATGGTGAACACGCTTACAAAATGTACCGTGAACTTTTAAAGTTTGTTCCACCCGATGAAACGAAAGAAAATTACAATAATATGGGTGGTACCTATCCAAATTTGTTGGACGCACATCCACCTTTTCAGATAGATGGAAATTTTGGAGGTGCAGCAGCAGTAGCTGAAATGCTCGTTCAATCTCATACAGGCTTTATAGAACTTTTACCCGCTATTTCAAAGGCTTGGAACTCAGGCGCTGTTAATGGCCTTAAAGCAAGAGGTAATTATGAAATTGATATGAAATGGTCAAAAGGGCGCATAACCAGTTTGTACATTAAGTCTAGCACACAAAAGCAAGCAAGTATTTTTTGCAACGGAAAACTTCAAACGGTTAACACCAATACGCCATTAATTTTTTAACGCTGGCCAAAAATTATTTAAATGAAATATTATCTACTCATACTTATTACACTTTGTAGTACCAGTTTTGGTTTTGCGCAAGAAATAAATCAACCCCAACCCACTGCTCCTCAACTAGCTTGGCAAAGAGCAGAGGTTGGCGTCCTCATTTCTTATGATTTGCCGGTGTTTCAGGGTACGCCATACAACCAGGCGCAAAATAGAATCACCCCTTTTCATAACGCTAATATTTTTAATCCAACACAGTTAAACACAGACCAGTGGATTCAGGCCGCCAAAGCAGGTGGCGCTAAATTTGCTGTACTCACTGTTACGCATGAAACAGGATTTGCGCTTTACCAAAGTGACGCAAACCCTTACTGCATGAAAGCGATCAAATTTCAAAATGGCAAAGGAGATATTGTTCGTGATTTCGTAAACTCTTGTCGTAAATATGGTGTGGAGCCGGGGATTTATGTAGGTATTAGATGGAATTCATATTTAGGTGTACATGATTTTAAAATTGAAGGTTCTAGTGAATTTGTAAAACGCAGACAAGCAGCCTATAAAAATATGTGCGAACAAATGGTAACAGAACTTTGCACCCGTTATGGGAAATTATTTATGATTTGGTTTGATGGTGGCGCCGATGATCCTTCAAAAAACGGACCCAATATTTTACCGATTGTTACAAAGTATCAACCCAATTGTCTTTTTTACCATAACGCACAAAAGGCCGACTTTAGATGGGGTGGCTCCGAGTCTGGAACAGTGCCCTACCCTTCATGGTCTACCTTCCCTTTTGTGTTTTCGCATGCGGTAAAACAAGAAACCATTTTTGCCAACAATTTTGCACTGCTTAAAACTGGCGACCCTGCTGGCAAATTTTGGATGCCTGCCATGAGTGACGCCCCACTTCGAGGACACAAAGGCGGACATGATTGGTTCTGGAATCCCAACGAAGACCACCATGTAAACCCACTTGACAAAATGATGAACATGTATTATGGGTCGGTGGGACACAATTCTACACTTATACTTGGCATTACACCAGACAATAGAGGCCTCATTCCCAACGCAGATGTTGCAATGCTTAAAGCCTGGGGCGATAGCATTAAAAAAGTATTTAAAACACCGGTAGCCTCCTTAAATCCTCAACAAAAAGATTACACCATCAATATTCCTCAACAAAAATCTTTTAGCAAAATAGTCATCCAAGAAAACATTCAAGAAGGCGAACGCGTTAGGGCTTTTGCCATTGAAGCGAATATAAATGGCGAGTGGAAAATAATTAAAGAAGGGACTTGTATTGGCCATAAATACATTGGGTTACTAGATACGCCCATAAAGGCAACAGCGGTAAGGCTGATCATTAAAGAAGCTACAAGCGCGCCAATGATTAAAACATTTGCTCTCTATTAAACTACTTCTTTCCTTCTAATTTATTGACGTAATCTAAACTACCTAACCTGAAACGGAAAGGTATTTTTGTGCGCTTTTCAAATTGCCATTCTTGTTTGCAAAAAAACGCAAGGCCTTTAACATAATTATTGGGCGCTAAAATATTGACAGGACTGTATTTTAAACTGTCTACTTTTTTAATGGCACCAACAGTTATAGGTTTTACCTGAAAACGCATTTGCCCGTTAGCAGCAGCTACCGCCAATAAGCAAACCATAAAAGAAATTAACCTAGTGCCCATACTATAAAACTAGTTCTTTTGAGAAAATGAAATAAATTAAAAAACTGTTGAACAAAGTTAAAAAGAACTTGTTATTTATTAGACAAATTCAAAATCATGCCTACCAAACCAAACACATACACCCTAATTACTTGGGAATCATACCTATCTGATTTAGAGTTCGAATAACACGCTTTTTGTACCTTTAAGCATGTGTTATTTTAACAGCCTTGTCGCTCCAAAAGGAGCTACCATAACCCTTTCTGGCACAACCAAACAATTAGACCCCACAAATAGGCCGCTGCAAAGTGGATTCAGTTATCATAATTGGCCCATCGTTAAGGGCAGTACTGAAAATTTTACCATCGAAAATGCGCATTGGGAACTGATTGCCCCCTGGGTAAAAACCACCCAAGAAGTTCAGGCAGGACGTGAAAAATTTAACACCCTCAATGCCACCGCCGAAAGATTATTCGAGAGTAAACTATTTAAACCCGCTGCACTTAACAATAGGTGTCTCGTACTTTCTAGCGGCTTTTATGAGTGGAGGCATTACAAACCTGCTGGCGCCAAAAAAGAAATCGCCTACCCTTATTTTATTACAATAAAAGAACAGCCCTTGTTTTATATGGCAGGGATTTTTCAACCCTGGACCGATAAAGAAACAGGTGAAACCATGGATACTTTTTCAATTGTCACCACAAAGGCAAACGCATTTATGGAACAAATTCACAACAAGAAAAAAAGAATGCCAACCATTTTAACTGAGGCACAAGCATGTGAATGGCTTAACCCTTGTTTATCTGAATCTAAAATAATGGAACTAGCATCGATCACCTATGACGCTAATCAATTGAGTGCCTATACCATTCATAAAAATTTTAGAACAGATACAAATCCATTACAATCATTTGAATACGAAGAACTACCTCAACTTAACTCAATTTGATTGTTCATACTGCAAAAAAATATTTATATTTAGAACAACTGACAAAATATGAACTACATGCAAAATATTTTAAGAATATGCACCATTGTATTTTTAATAGGATGTGCTAAACTTGATAACAATACATCAACGCCAAGTGTTTCTACTGCCGATGCTTCATCCATTACCTCCTATACTGTAATAACGGGCGGAAATATTATTTCTAATGGAGGGCTTGACATTACCGCTAAAGGGGTTGTATGGAGTACCATCAATAACCCTACTATCATGCTGTCTACAAAAACAAACGAAGGCCCTGGGTCAGCAATGTTCACAAGTACCATAACTGGGCTTACTGCTAACACTAAATATTTTATTAGAGCATACGCTATCAATACAAAAGGCATTAGTTATGGTAATGAAATTTCATTTACAACACGCCCCATAGATTTTGGAAACGTAACGAGCGCCACTGGAAAAATTTGGATGGATCGTAACCTGGGCGCGTCGAGGGTTGCCACTAGCAGCTCTGATACGAGTGCCTATGGCGATTTGTACCAGTGGGGAAGAGGAAATGATTTACACCAATTACGTAAATCAGTAACAAGCACCACTTTATCTAGCACCGATGTGCCAGGTAACGCTAATTTTATTTTAACATCAAGCGCACCCAATGATTGGAGAGCTCCACAAAATGTAAATTTATGGCAGGGGGTTAATGGGACCAATAACCCATGCCCTACTGGATACCGTATTCCTACAGAAGCAGAGTGGAATGCCGAAATAGCAAGTTGGACAACAAAAAACACTGATGGCGCATTTGCATCTCCTCTAAAATTAACCATGGCTGGCAGCAGAGAAGCAACAATTACAAATACTGGCGTGAATGGTAGCTATTGGAGCAGCACCATTAGTGGTGAAGGTGCTAGGTATCTCTATTTTGGTAATGCTGGCTCCTATACCTTAACACACAATAGATCTTACGGAGGTAGTATCAGGTGTATTAAAGATTAATTCAACAATCAACAATTATTGGTATGAAAAATATTTTATTAGCTGGTCTCTTATTTGTTAGTTTTCAATTAAGCGCCCAAGTACTTCCCCTTCGCCAGCAAGCCACCGTTATTGATGAAGTGCTTTCTGATCGACTCAATAATTTATTGCCATCACTTATGGAAAAGAATGGCATAGACATGTGGGTATTAATTACTAGAGAATACAATGAAGATCCCATTGTAAAAACCATGCTACCTGCTACTTGGCTCAGTGCAAGAAGAAGAACCATCATCGTGTTTTATTATAATCCAAAAACAAAAGAGTATCAGAAATTAGCTGTTGCCCGCTACAGTGTAGGCGAATCTATTAAAGCAGCCTGGGATATGAAAGCCCACCCCGATCAGTGGGATGCACTTAATGCCATTGTTACGAAACTTCAGCCTAAAAAAATTGCTGTTAATACCTCGGTTCATTTTGGACACGCCGACGGTTTGGACCATACCGAGTATGAAACTTTTAAACAAAAACTTCCTCCACCTTATGCCTCTAAAATAGTTTCATCGGAACCACTAGCAATTGCATGGCTTGAAACTAGAACCGAAAAAGAAATGCAGTTTTATCCGCAACTCATTAAAATGAGTAAAGATATTATTGCCGAAGGTTTTAGTAGCAAAGTCATTACGCCAGGCATTACAACCACCGAAGATTTAGTGTGGTGGTACCGTCAAGAAATCATTAAGCGTGGATTTACTACTTGGTTTCATCCATCAGTAGAAATTCAGCGTAACGACTCGGTTGCTTTTGATCACCTAACAGCCTTTACCAGCAAGGGATACAATAGTAAAGACGTTATTGTACAAGGAGATCTATTACATGTAGATTTTGGCATTACTTATTTGCGTTTAAACACAGATATTCAGGAGCATGCTTATGTTTTAAAACCAAACGAAACAAGCGCTCCCCTTTATTTACAAAAAGCACTTGAAACAGGCAACCGCTTACAAGACATTTTAACCGATCAGTTTAAAGTAAACAAAACGGGTAATCAAATTTTATCGGACGCACTTGCACAAGCAAAAAAGGAAAACATCAATGCTACCATTTACACGCACCCAATTGGATTTCATGGGCATGCTGCTGGACCTGCCATAGGCATGTGGGATATGCAAGAAGGCGTACCCGGCACGGGTGAAGTTCCCATGCATTACAAAACAGCCTATTCTATTGAACTCAATGCAGCTGTAGAAATTAAAGAATGGAAAAAAACCATTCGCATTATGTTAGAGCAGGATGGCTATTTTGATCAATCAGGTTTTAGATATATTAATGGTAGACAAACCAAGTTGCACCTTGTAGGAAATTAATTATTGAAACCGATTTTTTCTGAAAATCTTAGATGAGCTAAAATATAATAAGAATCCAGAAAGCACCGTTACAAGACCAAAAATCGAAAATGCCCTTAACAATATATTTCCAAAATTATCTCTGCCTTCATAGTCCATGGTATGAAGCATCCATAAAAAATCAAATAAGCGCCACTTGTCATTTCTAAATTTCTGAACAGTACCAAGCTCCGATGCTACATATACAGTTGTTTTAGAAGCATGCTCAAAACTTATTGCATAGGCAGGCAATTCACCAGAACGGTATTCGTGATGCGGATGAATACTATCTACTTTTTCTATCTTAACAACTTTAGCATCTTCTGCAAAGTGTCTTTTAGCAACAGCTACCGCTTCATCTTTACTAAGTGGAGCACGTAAATTACCCGTTTGGGCATCTGCCAAATGATTCATTAATTGAGTGTGATTGGTATGAGAACCCATATCATGTAATGCAGACACGCACCTTATTTGATAAAAGGGTTTTCCTAAAATATCTATAAGTTGTATAGATACTAGCGAGTCAATTTTATGGTTTTGCTTGATAGCATCAAGTGCCGCAGTTGGCGAAATCAATTGAACATTTGAACTTAATAGAGGCACTCTTTTGCGCTGCATGTCACCATGTACTTCATCAATATTATTCCAACTAAAGTAGAGACCACCAATAGTCCATAGCATAAATTGAATACCAAGTAGCACTCCTAGTATTCTATGTGATTTTCTGATATAGTATTGTTTACTTTTTGCCATATATATTTTTGTTTTTTAAAACACCACAACCGCTTTTATTACTTTACTATTAGGGTTTAACCAACTTTCAAATTGAGTTGCCACCTCACTAAACGTTACTTTATGTGTAATGTAGTTTGCAGGTTGTACCAATCCATTTTTTATAGCGTCCATTACATGTTCAAAATCCGAAACATTGGCATTTCTGCTACTCATTAAGGTCGCTTCACGTTTATGAAATTCGGGGTGACTAAAACTAATATGCTCTTTTTGTAAACCCACTAGCACATAACGTCCACCATGAGCGAGGTATTGAAATGCATTGTTTATGGCATCCAAATTACCAGTGGCATCCAATATCACAGTAGGCATATTATTATTCGTTATTTGCTTAAGCGACTCCATTACATCTTGTGAGAGCGGATTAATGGTATGCTCAACCCCTACATGACTTGTACAAAATTGTAACCGATCGTCAATTACATCTACAACAACAACGTGAGCACCAGCAATACGTGCAAACTGAGCAATACCAAGCCCAATAGGGCCTGCGCCAATTACAAGCACAAATTCGCCATTGGTAACAGTGGCTCTTTTTACAGCATGGGCTCCAATAGCAAGAGGTTCTACAAGTGCTAATTCATCTAAACTTAACCCTTCACTTTTTAAAAGTGCATGATTTGGAACAGTTACAAATTCGCGCATACCGCCATCGATATGAACACCAAAAACACGCATGTTAACGCAACAATTATTTTTACCGCTATTACAAGCTATACAATTTCCACAATGCATGTACGGAATTATTGTAACCTTATCGCCAGCAGTAAATCCATCAGCTTTTGTTTCTAGAATAGTAGCTGCAAGTTCATGTCCTAAAATGCGGGGATAATTAAAATAAGGTTGCGTTCCTTCAAAAGCATGCAAATCTGTTCCGCAAATACCAATACGTTCTATTTTTAAAAGCGTTTCTCCCTCGGCAGGGGCAGTCATTTCAGTATTGATATAATCAAACTGACCAGGCGTTGTGCAAACGAGTGCTTTCATACGGTAAAATTACTGCTTTGTAAACACCATACAGTGTTGCCATGGCAGATTATCTATATTTTTATCAAATGCAAAGCCTGCTGCCTTAAATTCTTTAATGGCCTGCGCTTCACTCATTTTATGAATGGTTTTAATGGGCACAGTTGGGTCTTCGGCCCTAAATTCAACCAACACTAATTTACCACCAGGTTTTAATGCAGCCCGCATAGATAAAGCCATTTCGTACGGAAAAGAAAACTCATGATATACATCTACAAGTAGCATCATATCAATGGTGTTTTCGGGTAAAGACACTTTTTGTTCTGTACTTAATACAGGTACAATACGTGATAATTTTTCCTGCTTAATTCTGGCGTTTAAATAAGCAATCATTTCAGGCTCCACGTCCACTGCAAAAACTTTTCCCGTTCCCACCATTTTTGAAAGTAGGGCACTATGGTAACCACTACCCGCTCCTATATCTGCAACAACCATTCCTGGCTTTACGGCTAAATTTTTTAATAACAGAGAAGTGTTTTCTTCCATTTCTCTTTCCTCTCTTTCGAGCCAATCTATTCCGTAATGACTCATTACTTGTGCAATTTGCCTACCCATGTACCACTTATTTATACCATTTGGATCCCCTGCACGTATTTTATATCGGTCTTGACCGATGGTGCAAAAGCTTACTGTCAAAAAAAGAGTAGATAATAGGGTGGCTTTTATTAAATGCATAATTCAATTTAAACCAAAAAAAGGTTCCCACCAATAATTGAAAAAATGAAAGGTAGTAGGGCTAAATTTCGTAAATTGAATTATGCCTAATTTCAACATAACCCAGCACTACAAGCTTTGGACTTTAGTTTCTTTTTTATTATTCTCACTGATTGCCAAGGGTCAACAACCTAATATTATTTACATCCTTACCGACGATCTTGGCTATGGTGACCTGAGCGCTTATAACTCCAAATCAAAAATTGCTACACCCTGGATAGATGCTTTAGCTAAAGAAGGTATGAGATTTACAGATGCACATTCCAACTCATCTGTTTGCACTCCAACCAGATATGGCATCTTAACTGGCCAATATGCATGGCGGACAAGTTTAAAAAATGGTGTATTATGGAGTTACGACAAACCTTTAATTAAACCAGATCAATTAACAGTAGCACAGCTTTTAAAAAACAAGGGATATCAAACAGCATGTATTGGTAAATGGCATTTAGGTTTAGATTGGGCTATACAATCTAATGGAGCAATTGATTTTACAAAACCAATGAACGGAGGCCCTACCCAACTTGGCTTTGATTATTTTTTTGGCATTACAGCCTCGCTTGATATACCACCCTATTTTTATATTGATGGTAACACCATTACGGCTACGCGAATTGATAGTATTAAAGAGCAAGGTGGTCAAGGATTTTGGAGAGCGGGACCTATTGGAAACGATTTTAAACATCAAGATGTGTTAGACAGTTTTGTGAGCAAGTCTATTCAGTACATTGAAAAAGCATCCAAGCAAAAAGACCCATTTTTTTTATACTTGGCACTTGCATCTCCACACACACCTATACTTCCTTCGAATGCTCAAACAGGAAAAACAGGTACCAATGCTTACGGCGATTTTGTTGCTATGACCGATGAAAAAGTGGGTCAAATAATTCAGTACTTAAAAGATAAAAACTTGGATAAAAACACCATGATTGTTTTTACAAGTGATAACGGATGTTCCCCAAGTGTTAACTTTAAAGAATTACGCGAAAAAGGACACGACCCAAGTGGCGGATTTAGAGGTACCAAAGCAGATATTTACGAAGGCGGGCACCGTATCCCATTTATTGTAAAATGGCCTGGGGTAGTAAAGGCTAACAGCATTAGCAGTGCTACTATATGTCTCACAGATTTTATGGCAACATGCTCCGATATACTTGGCAAGCCATTGCAAAATACTGCCACTCAAGATAGTTACAGTTTATTACCATTATTAACATCATCTACAAAAATAAAATACCAAAGAACAAGCACTATTCATCATTCCATCGATGGCTATTTTGCCATTAGAAAAGGAGATTGGAAACTAGCTGTTTGTAGTGGCTCTGGCGGGTGGAGTGCCCCCACAGAAAATCAGGCTATAAAAAACAACTTGCCTGCTATACAATTGTATAATTTAAAAGAAGACCCGTCGGAACAAAATAATGTTCACAATAAATACCCTGAAATAGTTCGTGCATTAACTGCAGAACTTGAAAAAATAAAAGCAGCTAAAAATTAATGGCATGAAATACCTACTAGCAGTCTTGTTCATTACAAATATTGCTTACGCACAAAACAGCAATATAAAATGGATAGATCCTACACAAATGAAGGAGCAATGTATTGATGGCCGCGGATGGAATGATGGATATACGTTCCCATACGATAGGCTTCCACAAAAAGCACAAAGTGTAGTAAGACCTGTACTTTGGGACTTATCCAAACACGCTGCTGGCGAGTACATCAATTTTACCACCAATAGCAGTACTATTTATGTAAGACTTAAAGTGAAAGGCGCACAAGCAATGGCGCAAATGCCCGCTACTGGCGTAAGTGGCGTAGACTTGTATAGTAAAGATGCAATAGGAAACTGGAACTGGACCAAAGCCACTGTTAATTTTAAAGACACCATTACCTATAAATTTGAAAATATTAAAGATGCGACAAGCTTTGATTTTTTTAGACTCTACCTCCCACTATGCAATGCCGTTTCTTGGTTAGAAATTGGCGTTCCAGAAAACGCTACTTGCACACTGTTACCTGCACAAAATGAAAAGCCCATTGTAGCTTATGGAACTTCTATTATGCATGGTGCTTACGCGAGCAGACCAGGGCTTGGATGGACAAATATCCTTGGCAGAAAACTAAATTCAAAAATGATCAATCTTGGTTTTTCGGGAAATGGGCAACTAGAGCCTGCCATGATAGACCTCATTAATGAACTAGATGGTAAACTATACATTTTGGATTGTATGCCCAACCTATGGGATAAAACAAAATTTAGTGCCGAAGAAATAGAAAAGAGAATGCGTCATGCAGAATCAGAAATTCACAAAAAACATCCGGGCGTTCCTATCATTTTTACAGAACACTGTAGTGGCAAAGACGGCATTAATTTAGATACCGTCATGGCTCAAAAATATATTGCGGTTAGTAAAATTTCTGCTGCCGTATTTAAGAAAATGAAAAAAGAAGGCATTAAAAATATCTACCAACTTACTGCCATTGAAATTGGTTTTAACACAGAAAGCACACTGGATGGCACACACCCTAACGATATTGGTATGATGCAATATGCAAATGCTTACTACCATTTAATTCGAAATAAAATTGGATTGTCTAAATAAACGCCTCGTTACATGAAAAAAAGACACTTTTTTACCCTGTTCCTAACGCTCACTAGTTATATAAATAGTTTTGCCCAAGATCAAATACTCTACAAAAGAGTAGACACCACTCAGCTCTATTTAACGGTGTATCCTTCGGCCATAAAGGAGCCAAACAAAAAGTCACCAGCCATTGTTTTCTTTTTTGGAGGCGGGTGGAATAGTGGAACAGTTAAACAATTTGAGCCACAAGCCCTCTATTTTAGACAAAGAGGCATGGTATGTATTCTAGTAGATTACCGCGTAAAAGAAAAACATAAAACCACTCCTTTTGAATCTTTAAAAGATGCAAAATCGGCCATAAGATATATTAGAGCACATGCCAACGAGTTACTGATAGATCCTTCAAAAATTGTAGCAGCTGGCGGATCTGCAGGTGGACATTTAGCAGCAGCCGCAGCCACAATCAATGACTACAATGAAAGCACAGATAACACTGCAATTAGCTGTACTCCCGATGCGCTCGTGTTATTTAATCCTGTATTTGATAATGGCCCGGGCGGATATGGTTACGAAAGAATAGGAGAAGCTTACAAGAATTTTTCGCCCCTTCATAATATTAAAAGTGGCACGCCTCCTACCATTGTATTTTTGGGTAACAAAGACCATTTAGTACCTGTAGAAACTGCTCAATATTATAAAAAAATTATGGAGAAAGTAAAAAGCAGATGTGACCTATTTGTGTATGAAGGCCAAGAACATGGATTTTTCAACTACAAAAATTTGGAATACTATAAAAAAACGGTTTCCGAAACAGATACTTTTTTACAATCGATAGGAATTTTAAATAAAGATCCGTTTGTAGAAATAAAATAATATTAAAAAAACACTAAACAAAACTTATGAAAAAAGTATATTACGTAGGTGATTGGGCCATTCTAACAGGTCCCGTATTTGCTGAAACTCCTTTTCATCATAGCCCAAAAGGACTGGAAATATTTAATTATGGTGTTTGGTTAAAAGAGGCTTTAGAAAAAGATCCAGAGTACCAGGTAAACTCAGTTTCGGCATGGGATTTTTATAACAATTTAGGACCTGGCGATTATGAGCAAATTTTAATTGACTACGACCTCATTATTTTTAGTGATGTAGATGCTAAACTTTTTCAACTTTCGCCTAAATTTTTTGATAGAAGTAAATTTGGAAAAGAAATTCTCACTTTCCCTGACAGAATCAGACTTTCTGTAGAACATGCCAATGCTGGCGGACGCTATATGTTTTTAGGTGGCTGGTATTCCTTTACCGGCGAATTGGGCAAAGGTGGTTGGGGAAGAACGCGCTTACGTGAAATGCTTCCAGTGAAATGTTTGGATATAGAAGATTTGGTAGAAACGACAGAAGGGTTTTCGATGGAAATTACGCCTGAAGGTAAAGCACTATGTCCTACACTTAATTTAGATGGTTGTCCTCCTATATTGGGGTATAATAAAACCATAGAACTTGAAGATTCGATTGTTATTGCGCGGTATAAAGAAACTGGAGACCCTGCAATCATTATCAGAAATACGAATGCTGGAAAAGTATTGGCATATACTTCTGACCCTTGTCCACATTGGGGCTGCAATTTTGTTTTTTGGGATGGATATGCAGCATTTTGGCAATCACTTGCAAAATTAGTACTCGCATAAAATTACCAATCATGAAAAGAAGAAGTTTTATTGGCTTAAGTTCATCTATTGGCTTATTAGCAAGCGTCTTACCAGCTTCGAGTTTGACAGCGTCTGTTAATAAAGAAAAAAATGAAAAGAGATATCAAAATGGAGCAAGTCCATGGCCAATTTGTTTGGATACAGCAACCATAAGGCCTGCATCGCTTCTCGAAAAAATAAAAATTGCAGCCGAAGCAGGTTATGACGGTATAGAACCCTGGGATGGTGAACTAGAAGAATATGAAAAAAACGGCGGAAATTTAAAAGAGCTAGGGATACAAATAAAAAAGCTAGAGCTTAAAGTGCCGAGTGTAATAGGACTATGGAATGCCATTCCTGACACCATGGAATTATTTATAAAATCATTACCAGAAACGCGTCGTCGTATGCGCATGGCACATGATATTGGTGCCGAGCATATTCAAACGATACCCAATGAGCTTTCTCCAAACTATAATCAAAAATGGATTGCTGATAGGTACAAAGACATTATAGAAATTGGCATTAATGAGTTTAACATTAAACCAGCGCTTGTATTTGTAAAATATTTCACGATAAAAACCCTAGGTCAAGCGGCGGGTATTGCTATGGACGCAAACCATCCAAAAGCAATGGTTATACCTGATGTGTATCATATGTATATTAGTGATGGCGGGTTTGATGGATTAAAAATGCTAAAAGGGAATGCCATTGCGATTTTTCAATTTAATGATGCACCCGCCTCACCTGCATTCAACGAGTTAAGGGATGAACACCGGGTATATCCGGGTGATGGTATACTTCCACTCAATTCAATTTTTAAGGATTTAAAAGCAACTGGCTATAAAGGATTTATTTCGCTAGAAATGTACAATCCAAACTATTACAAAGAAGATTTGTTAACTGTAGCTAAAACAGGGCTTCAAAAAACATTAGCAGTGCTCAAAAAGGCTGGCGTATAATTGAGCAAACCAACAAGATTACATCCAATGAATAAAAAATATATTTTAATTCCCATAGCTATTTGGATCTTAATAGCCTGCTCAAAGGCTGGTAGTAGTAATGCTAATCCAATTAACCCTGGGATCACCAATAATTTTACTGATTCAGTCAATTACTTAGCACTTGGAGATTCTTATACTATTGGCACATCTGTTGATGCAGCGGACAGCTACCCAAATCAAACTTTTCAATTGTTAAAGGGTGCTAAGTTTAACATGAACTCTGTTCAAATCATTGCTAAAAATGGATGGACTGCCGATGATTTAAAAAACGGCTTAGCAACCGCAAATAAAAGAAGTGTATATCAGGTAGTATCTCTTTTAATTGGCGTTAACAACCAATACCAAGGTAGGCCCATCAAAGAATTTGAAACGGCTTTTGTTTCTCTACTACAATCGGCTATTACACTCACTGGAAACAAATCCAAAAGAGTTTTTGTGCTGAGTATTCCCGACTGGGGTATAACGCCATTTGCATCAGGTAGAGACCGTAAAGAAATTGCAACTGAAATAGACAACTACAATTTAATTTGCGAAAAAAACGCAAAATTATACGGCGCAAATTATATCAATATTAGTGATGCATACCGCCTTGATGGTCATAAACCTGATTACTTATCATACGATGGCCTACACCCCTCAAAACTGGAATATACCAAGTGGGCAATTAAGCTAACGCAGCAAATAACAAACGTTTTTGCATCTGGCGGATAAAAAAACCGGGCGCTTCTATTTTCCTTTTAGGTACTTATCTAACCAACGACCTTGCTCATATAATAAGTGCAACACATTTTCTTTTCCTTTGTAGCCATGCGCTTCATATGGTAAGTAAACAAACCTTACGGTACCGCCATGACCTTTAATAGCAGCATACAAACGCTCACTATTAATTGGAAAAGTTCCAGTGTTGTCATCCATTTCTCCGTGGGTCAATAAAATAGGTGTTTTAATTTTATTAGCATGTGCAAACGGGCTCATGTCAAGGTATAACTGTGGTGCTTGCCAGAAAGTACGGTCTTCATTTTGAAAACCAAATGGTGTTAATGTACGGTTGTAAGCGCCACTTCGTGCAATACCAGCTTTAAACAAATTACTATGTGCCAATAAGTTTGCTGTCATAAATGCACCGTAGCTATGTCCACCAACTGCCATTTTATTTCGGTCACTAACCCCCATGCTCACCAATTTATCAATGGCTGCATTTGCATTTAAGATTAATTGATTAACAAAATCGTCGTTTGGCTTTTTATCCGGAGCAGTTGCAACGATAGGCATTTCGGCATTGTCTAAAATGGCATAACCCTGTGTTACATAAAATACAGGAGATCCCCAACTTAACAAAGTAAACTTATGCTGGTTGCCTCTTATTTGGCTTGCATCGGCAGCACTTGTAAACTCGCGAGGGTAGGCCCAAAGTAATGTAGGTAAGGGACCATCCTTTTCGATATTGTATCCCTTAGGCAAATACAAATCACCAGTTAAGTCTACACCATCGGCTCTTTTGTATTTTATTTTTTGTTTAGTAACGCCTTCCATACTTGCATATGGGTTACTAAAATTAGTAATCGCAACAGAAGTGTTAGCCTGTAAAGATTTTAAGTAATAGTTAGGGACTTCTTTTTCAGTTTCTCTACGCGTGATAATTTTTAATGTAGCAGCGTCTAATACATCGGCCACATATTCGAAACAATCTTCTTTACTGCGCCAAATAATTTCATTGGTTTTAGTATCCAGGTTATAAATAGATAAATAAGGCAAATCACCATTATCAGATGCACCTGTAGTATTATTCATTAACACCGAACGGCCATTATTAAGCGTAGCGATAACGCTTTTACCATATTTATTTTTAACCGTTACTGGATTTCCTAAATTACTGTACGCATCGGTTATGCTTCTTTCATATAAAGTAGTTAAACTACCTGCTTTAGCGCTATAAACACTAACCTTATAACGCTGCTTGGTTCTTAAAACTTCTGTAACAAGTGCAAGTGATTCGTCACCCCAGCTTACGTTTGAAAAACGAGCGGCAGTTTTAAATAACTCACGAGGCGCTTCTGTAAATGGAGCTGAAATGGCCATTACGGCATCATGAAATGGCACTGCTTTTTTTATGAAGCCACTATCCAAAGGCATAGCATACACAAGAGTAGCCGCTTCATCATCTTTCCATTCAAAACCACGAGGGGCGTTTTGAACATTATCATAACCACTTGGCGTTCCTTCGGAAGAAGGTAATTGTGCAATTGTTTTAACTAGTGCACCATTTTTATCAAGCACTTGCATAGAAGAAGCAAAACCACCAGCAGTTACTAAATATGAGAAGGGCTTGCTTAAAGTTCTTGTAAGAATATAATTTTTATCGGGAGAAATACTAAAGCTATTGGTTAAGGCAGGTGCACCTACTTTTGTTTCTACCCCATTTTTATTTTTAACCAACTGGCTCTTTGCTAAAAATTCAAAAACATATTCGTCGTAAGGTGATTTAATTAAATCTTGGTAGGTAACACTTGGCGCCGCTTTACCCAGGTTTTCTTGAATGGTTGGACCGCTTGGCGTAATTGGCTTTTTGGCCAAAGCGCTTGCTGCATTCACATTCACTTTGTACAGTAGGGTTGCATCGTCTAACCAAACTAGGCTAGATCCTAAAATTAAATTAGCGGCTGTTTTATTGATTTTTTGACAAGTCAATGTTGTTAAATCAATCACATAAACATCTACTGCATTTGCAGATACATTGTAAAATGCAATTTTATTTTCTGAAGGATTCCAGGTAGGGCTTAGTGCTGCAATTGAAGCAGGCATTCCCTTTATTACGAGTGCTTTGCTTGTAGTAATATCTTTAATGGTTAACCCTTTGATATAATTTTGACGGGTTGGCGAAAAATTATTGGGGTTTAAACGAAGACCAGCAATTTTAAATTCGGCTTGTCCAAGTTCTTCTACTAATGGATAAGAAAGGCGCTCCATCACTAACATGTATTTTGCTTTACCATCTACACTAATAGATGGTGTAGGTGCCGCTAATAATAAGTCTGCGATTTCTTTTGGAGGAAGCTGATAAGAAGTAGCTTCCTGCGCCGCAGTGTGCAAACTAATTAGCGCTAAAACAAATAGGCTAAATATAAAATTCGTGGTCTTTTTCATTATATCTATTTTGAATCAATTAAATAATATTTTGTGGTGTTGATTAGTTGGTTGGTGCAATAGGCCCATTACGCATTGCTTTTACTTGCGTTGGCCATTGAACTGGTTTGCCAGTTCTTCTATCAATTCCTAAATCTGCTTTGTCTCTTGGAAAAGTTGCATTGTCTTCGCAAGCCATGTATACCAAAATTGCGGTAAGAATTGCATTGTTTTTTACATCATCAAAAATGATTTTATCATAGGTGTCTCTATTGGTATGCCAAGTATAATTAAAGTAAGACCAGTTTAAAGCACCTAATGAAAAACCAGGCGCACCTACTCCAATAAAAGAAGCGTGATCACTTCCGCCACCTCCTGGTGAGCCAGGAAAAGTTGTTTTAATAGAGTCTTTGATACTATTAGGCACGGCAGCCAACCATCTTGTTAAAAATTCACCAGCATACTTAAATCCTTGTCCAGAAATATTTACAATTCGGCCTGTTCCATTATCCTGATTAAACAATGCTTGAAGTTTACCAACTATTTCTGGATGATCTTCCACAAAAGCCCTTGAACCATTTAACCCTTGTTCTTCACTACCCCAGTGTCCCACTAAAATGGTGCGCTTAGGATTCGGATATACCAACTTTAAAATGCGCATTGCTTCCATCATGGTTAAAGTTCCTGTTCCATTATCGGTAGCACCTTGGCCAGCATCCCAAGAATCAAAATGTGCCGACATCATTACATATTCGTCGGGTTTTTCTGTGCCTTTAATTTCTGCAATGGTATTAAAATTAGGAACAGTTCCTAAATTTTTGGAATCGGTTCTGATGCTTATTATTGGATTTGAACCAGACTCTACAAGGCGGTACAATGATCCATAATCTTCTAGTGCAATATCAACTGTTGGAACTTTTGAAGTGTAGGCATTAAATATTTTATCAACGCCCCAACCATTAGACCAACCATTGGTTAAAATGCCCACTGCTCCGGCCTTTTCTAAAATAATTGGAAGCATACGGGATGAATAACCTGTTTTAGCGATGCGTTTACGCCAAGCTTCTGTTTGCTCGGCACGTTCTTTTTTTAATTTATCAAATGACGCCGTCGTTGCGAATTGTTGCCAGTTATCATCAGGTCTTCCAGTGGGCTGATTCATGGAAATCATTACAAATTTACCTTTTACAGAAGGCAACCAACTAGCAAAAGCTAATGAATCTGCAACATCTGGTATAATAACGATTTCTGCTTTTACAGCTTTTCCTTTTGTAGAGGGGCTCCAAGACAATTGAGTTCCTTCTAAACTTTTTACTCTCGGAAAAAGCATATCAATATGTGTGATACCACGCTCCCATCCTTTCCACTCACCCCACTGCTCGTTGCGCGCCGAAATTCCCCAGCTTGCATATTTTTCTACAGCCCAATCATTGGCTTTTTTCATTTGAGGAGTTCCTACAAGTCTTGGCCCAATTCCATCGAATAATTCGTGTGCCAATTTTTCCAACTGAGAATTACTAGTTTCTTCCTGTACAATTTTATCAATAACAGTTTGTGCCGATAAAATATTAGTTGAAAAAATAGAAACAATGATAAAAAGCTTTGCCATGTTTCCAGCATAACTAAAGCCAGTAGATTGTAGTGTTTTCATAGTTTTAAATCTATGAATTATTTATCAATCTAACAATTTTTTACACCCTCGTAATGGGCGTACTTCTTTTTAGCTCTTTTGGTAGTGTTTTCAAGGATGCCCAACCAGTATAATAGGTAAATAATTGGGGTAATTGGGAAACGCAATAAGTCATAAAAATACCTTTCTCTGATGTAGGTAATTTTTACAAGTTTTTCTAAATAAAAGTCCGAATGCTTTTTTGCCAAATAGCGGTGAATAATTACGTTTCGGTCTTTGTTATTGAATACTGAAATCATTGAATCCTCCACAATTCGGTAATAGTATAGCTTTTCGTTTATGAAATGAAATACGAAATTATTTTTTGCGGCACTGATCCAAAAATCCCAGTCTTCAAATCCATAACTGGGCATACATGCATCGTACCCGCCATTTTTTACCCATACTTCTTTTTTGAAAATAGCGCAAGCGTCGGCGCAGTTACCTGTTACAAGGCCTAAATCATCAAAAGGACGAACTTTAAATTGGCGCTTTTTTAATGTCGTATTTCCAAAAAATATAGGAGCTGCATATACAATATCAGCACTATTTTTTTCGAGTACAGGAATGGCTTTATTGATATAGTTGGGATGAATTTTATTGTCGGCGTCTAGTGGTAAAATATACTGCCCAGTAGCCTTTTCAATGCCTGTATTACGCGCCTTGCCCGGACCACCATTTGTTTGGTGAATAACGGTATAATTTAACTTTTTTAGCTCCTCTAATTTTTGAAGTGTACCATCATCCGTAGAACCATCATCTACAATAATAACTTGTGTATTGTAATTTATTTTTTGATGATCAATACTATCTAGTGCTTCCTGAATATACTGCCCATGATTAAAACATGGAATCACAATACTTACTGTTATAGATTGATTTAGGCTACTTGCAGACATATTACATATAATTAACTAAATATATTATATATAGTTAATTTAACAAAATAATGAATCTATTAAAATTTGATGCAGCACTCTTTAGAACTCAAACTTAATCCCCTGGGCTAGAGGCATGGTTGTCCCGTAATTGATGGTATTGGTTTGTCTGCGCATGTAAAATTTCCAACTGTCGGAGCCACTTTCTCTTCCGCCACCTGTTGCCTTTTCTCCACCAAAAGCGCCACCAATTTCTGCTCCGGATGTTCCAATATTTACATTGGCAATTCCACAGTCCGATCCTTTCACCGAAAGAAAAGTTTCCGCCTCTAAAAGATTTTGGGTAAAGATGGCTGAGGATAATCCCTGTGGTACGGCGTTTTGCAGGGCAATGGCTTCATCCAAAGTTTCATAGGGAAGTACATAAAGTATGGGAGCAAAAGTTTCTTCCTTTACAATATTTGTTTGAGCTGACATTTCAATAATTGCAGGTTGCACATAACATCCAGAATCATATCCTTCTCCGGTTAAGAGGTTACCACCAGCGAGTAATTTTCCTCCTTCGGTTTTTGCCTGATTGATCGCAGCAGTAAAAGAATGAACAGCATCAACATCAATTAATGGACCCACATGATTTTCAGATAACAGTGGATTTCCAATTTTTAATTGCTTGTAAGCATTGGTCAATGCAATTTTAACATCATTGTAAATTGCATTATGAACAATCAATCTTCGTGTAGTAGTGCAGCGCTGCCCGCAGGTTCCAACAGCACCAAAAACAACAGCAGGAATTACAAGTTTGAGATCGGCGTTTTGCGAAATAATAATGGCATTGTTACCTCCAAGTTCCAGTAAACTTTTACCCAACCTTTGGGCCACTGTAGACGCAACAGATTTTCCCATAGCAGTGGAACCTGTTGCCGAAATAAGGGCAACCCTTTCATCAGCAGCCATGGCTTTACCAATTTGAGCATCTCCAACAATCAAACAAGATACACCTTCAGGAATATGATTCTCTGCAAATACAGCAGCAATAATTTGCTCACAAGCAACTGCTGTTAGAGGCGTTTTTTCGGAAGGTTTCCAAACACATGTGTTGCCGCAAACCCATGCTATCATTGCATTCCAAGACCAAACAGCCACTGGAAAATTAAATGCAGAAATAATACCTACCACACCAAGTGGATGGTACTGCTCATACATCCGGTGCAGGGGGCGTTCGGAGTGCATGGTTAAACCATATAATTGTCTAGAAAGGCCTACCGCAAAATCGCATATGTCAATCATTTCCTGAACCTCTCCTAATCCTTCCTGCAAACTTTTACCCATCTCAAAAGAAACGAGTTTACCCAGTGCATCTTTATGCAATCGAAGGCGATCACCTATTTGTCTAATAATTTCACCACGCTTGGGAGCCGGTAAATTTCGCCACACTAAAAATGCCTGATGAGCAGTGTCAACTACCTGATCATAATCTTGTTTGCCTCCTAGGTGAACCGTACCAATTACGTGGCCATCAACAGGAGATTTTGTTTCGAGCAAAGCGCCATTGCCATGCCAATTGTTTGTACCTGTTGATATACCTTGGTTTAATGACTGAATACCTAGCTGCTGCAACACACCGCTTATCATGATCTATTTTTTTATCTGTGAACTGAACGTACTTTCAAAAATTTTATCTGCATTACCTGCTTCAAATCCTTCACGAAAATGTTCGCGCTTTAATAATTTGGGGTCTAGTTGCGCAAACTCCGGAAGCACCCTTCGCTCCGCAAATTCTACATAACTTCCTGCAATAGACAAAGTTCTGCCATCATTAAAAGGGGCATCAATAATTTGAGCCACTGTAGAACTTTGACAAAGAAGCCCATCCGGACTAATTTTGATTTTTCCGCCCGAATCATTTAAATTAACACCAATGCCTTCTAAAAATTCATTGAAAGTAGCACAGGTATTATACCCTTCTGGAAGGTGATGCAAACTAATGGTATAATGATTCAAATAATAACGGTTATAAATTACCCATGAAGCATACTCTGATTCGTTTTGTAGCGCTTGATAATCTTCGATGGTTGGTAATCTCCACAATCCTTTATGCAAAAAATCACCAACAGCAATCGGGTCATCCAAATTTAAATCATTGATAGGATCATGCGCCACTTCATTGGTATAGGAATGAATAATCGCTTGCGCCTGCTCACTCAACTCATGAACCCTAAGCTCACTAATAAAAATGCGCGGGAAGTTAGGCTTTGGAGGCGCATACCAGTAGGCATCTAATTTTTTAGATTCAAAATATAAAGGCTCCCTTTTGGTATAACCATAATGAAGAAATATTTTTTCTAGCGATTGAATACCCAGCTGCGGCACACCGAGTGTTCTAAAGGCAATATGATCATTGGCAATATCATCGGCTTTACCAATGATACCCTTTGCAATCATGGCATTAATAATTTTTTTCACATCCGGTACGCGGTCACTGTACTTATCCATGAGTGCGTCCATGACAATTTGAATTCCCTGAATCTTATTCATGTGGTTAAAATTATCCTTTAAATAATTGTCCATTCTTTGTTTCCATAAAGGTATTAAAATCAATCTCTTCTTGCTTAATAAAACCTTTTTGAGGCAACTTTTTATCGGCTACCATTTCAACCACGGCAGCTATTGATGCGGCCGTAGTCCATGAAATGGCTCTCCACTTTTTCCCATTGATATCAATGGGATGGAATGAACGGTAGTATTCTTCTCTGGCAAGAGCATCCCCTTTCCAACCTTCAACAACAGCATACACCAGTACTACATCATCTGCTACTGGAGGTTTGGCCTCCGTTAAAATGGTTTCTACCAGTTCGCGCTTTTCTTTTAAAATTAATTCATACAAAAGAAAACGCATGAGCTGCGCATGACCTGGGTATCGGATGGTTTTATAATTTAAGGTATCTACCTTCCCTTCGTAAGTGCGGCACATGGTACCCAAACCACCCGAGGTAGTAAAGGCCTCATAATCCCTTCCTTCTATATTAATACTTTCGATTCCATCGAGTGAAGGAACCATTTTTCTAACCCTGTTATGAATCACTTCTGCATCGTTAATATACTCGTTAATTACACCAGCCGGCGACCATGTAAAGGAATAAGCCAGCAGTCCATTGGGATAGCGTGGTAATGCACCCACCCTAAGTTCAATGTCGCGAAGTTTAGTAAAGCGATTAGCTAGGCTGGCACCTATAATTCCAATTAATCCTGGAGCCAGACCACACTGCGGCGCCATCACTGCTTTTGCAGTTTCTGATAATTGCATGATCATATCAGTTGTAGGAACATCTTCAGTTAAGTCAAAGTAATGAACGCCATGCGCATGAGCAATAAGGGCAATAGAAAGATTTAAATTATAGGGCATACATGACACCACTGCATCAAATTTTGGAATGGTTTTTTCCAAAAGTGCCTGATCATGAATATCTCCTTGGATACATTCAAATCCAATAGGCTCAGCGGGGATGTTTTTATCAAATCCAGTAACATCAAAACGCTGTTTGAGCAAAATGCCTACTAGTGTTCCCACTTTTCCGATTCCAAAAACGAGTACTGTTTTCATTTTTAAAAATTATCTGGTAGTGATAAGAATGGTGTTTTACCATCCGTTAAAATTAATTTTGAATTGTTACTGTTTGATAGCGCACGGAAAGCCTCAATTTGTCTCAATTTTAAAATGGTAGGTGTTAGTGTTTTATTGATGGTATCATTTGCCATTTTTACTGCTGTTGCTTCAATTTTCATAGCATTTGCTTTACCCAACGCTTCAATCTCAATGATTGATTTTCTACCTTCTGCTTGAATTATTGATGCGTTTCTTTCACCTTCTGCTTGAATGCGCGCAATCTCTTTTTTTCCTTCAGCTTCAATGATTTTTCTTTCAGCATCTCTTTTCTCTCTTTCTTTTACAAACTCCATTCTTTGCGCCTCCTGCTCTGCCTGCAGTTTTTCTTCAATTGTTCTTGCTAGTCCACTAGGTAAATTAATGCTTTTCATCAGAACATTATCAATAACAAATCCTTTAGGCTCTAAAATGTCTGTCATTTGTTTACGAATGGCCTGTTCAATTTGCCCTCTTTCGCCGCTGTGCATATCCTTTGCCAGAAACTTTGCAGTAACATCTGCAGATGCTGATCTAAACACAGGTAAAATTACTTCACTCTCGTAATTGAGTCCAATATTTTGAATAATTTTTGGTGCTGCCTCTGGTTTCATTCGGTACAATATCGAAATCTCAGATCTAATGGTTAAACCTTCTTTTGATGGCAAATCTGGCTTTACTTCAATATTTACCGTTCTTGTTGGGACTTTGATAATTGTTGTTGTTAAAAAATTATATCCCTTTGGACCCTGTTGCACATACTCGGGATCTATTTTTCCCAATCTTCTTTTAACACCTACTTCACCCTGACGAATAATGGTACATGATGACGATGTAAGACACAGCATCGCTAATAAAAAAACTGATGATTTCATAGTTTAAAGTTTAGTTTTAGATTGAATTCAAATTTCAACTACATCTAAACGATTCACGCATCAACTTGTTGATTTTAACTTGCGTATAAGCTTTAATTAACGCCCTATTAACAGCAAAAATGTTTACTATTTTTCTTACTTAATATTTTAAATTAAATTAAAGTCCAATAATTACCTTATGAGCGATTGAAAAGCCGGATTAATTATCAAAAGCAAAGTAAATCACATCCACTAAAGGATGGAGATCCTGTATAAAAAAGATAATTTCGTTGTAGTGCACAATCGCCCCACCTTATTAATAGAGGCGAAAAAATACATAATGATTTGATTTAGGAGGAAGTATGGACAGGAAATAAAAAACCTTGTAAACGTAGAATAAAAATACAAAAATTACAAACATCTACTGCTCAATCCAATAGATCTTACCCCATTTTCCATCAACATAGCCTTGCAAATGAGTACTAATTAGTTTACCAGAAACTAAATCAATCATATAATATTCCTTATCAGACGAATTTTCATATTCAATTGTAACTTTTTTTCCTGAAATTTTATATTTAAAAGAAATAGTAGTCTGAAAATTTTTACCTAAAACAGTTGTCTCGGTTTCGGACTGACCGGAAGTAGAAGAATTAAACTTTAAAATTGATTTACTACTTGCACTAGCAGATTTTGTATACACCTTTCCCTGTAATATATTTTTTGATTGTTGTGCATTAAGATTCTGTAACGTAGAAAAAAATATAATTAAAGCGCATAAAAACTTATAGAAAAATGACTTCATATTATTATTTTATTGTAAAACTACTTTGCTGGTATACATTTAATATAAGTTGTTGTAGCATATTCTTTATCTATACTTTGTAAACCAAATTTAAAATCTCCTTTGCGTGTCATAGTAACTAAAGACTTAAATTCATTAAAGGGGACACTTTTCCAATTCACTTTGGAAAAATATAATTCACCATCAGCAAAAAGGTAGTAAAATGCTGGAAATCCTTTAATAGGGTAGATAATATTTCGAGCTAAAAGAAATGAATTTACATATTCAGAAGTTGGGTTAGAATCTGCATTTTCAGGATCACGCAAATCAATTTTCATTTCAATCTTATATCCAGTTTTCTCTTTGCGTCTCGACTGATTTTTTTTAATTGTAATATCGAAAATCAAATCAACAACTTCATCATCAGCGCCATCACGTTCACGACTATCTCTCATCCGTTTGGTATCACTATTATTAAAATTAAAGCGTATGGTGCCGTACTCTGGTACTATGTATATTTTTTTATCCAAAAACTCTTTAAGTACATTAGGGCTTTCAAAAATATTAGGAGATTGACCAAAAGAAGCTTTCGCCGAAAAAAGTACCATAAAAATAATAACTGTAATTCGCATAATTTTCATTTTTATTGTTTACACTAATTTACTAAAATTAATTACAAGGTTCTTACTGCACGTACTTTGATAGTAATTGCTTGATTATCAAATCCACCCCAACCTCCTTTAAAATCTTTTATCCAATAATCTTCATTTCTTTCTAAGGATTTTGTAGAACTCCAATAAGACTCAATCCATTCTACTTTTATAAAACCACTAATAATATTCTTGTTTTTATAAATTAAATTTAATTCATCTTGTGTTGGTAGCCTCCATCCTTTTCCCAATTGTTCGCAAGCACTGCTAGCATCTTTATAATTCATAACCTTGCTAAAATCAAATTGTGCTATCTCCAAATTTCCTATCTTCTTAGACTTACCTATCACACGCTTAACTTCCAAATCGGAAATAATAACATCTTCTTTTTTAAGACCACCTCCGCCCTCAATTAAACTTGAGGGTTCATATTTCTTAGTAACAACATTATTTTCATTAAAGGTTGATTGATTTTCAAGATAAAATGTTAATGACCCATCACTTCCATTCCAAATCAATCGATCTTTGTAAACAACTATTTTTCCAAGAGTCCCCCCAGTAACATTACTCATACAATTTGTTAACACCATATACTGCTCATCTCTTGACATATCAATTCTACAATTCACAAAATTTGCAATATTGCCCTCTGAATCTTTAAATGTTAGTCCGCTAGTATTAAGTGAAGAAATAAATCCAAACTTGATGCTTCTTCCAGTTTGTTGATTCTTGAAATATTTGCCCTCAACAAATTCTCTTACATTTTGTGAATAAGAATTATGGACAAAGCTCAATAAAGACAGAAAAAATAAGACAAGTATTTTTTTCATAAATTGAAATTAAAAAAGTAATATACTATTGAAGAAGCAAATTAATATAAAAATGTTAAAATCAACTTTAAACTTTAAGCACTAAACTGTTTAATTATTAAACCTAATGATAATTATTAAATTGACATGTCTCAAGTGAAATCGACAACTTTAAATTACTCTTTATTTGAAACCAAGCGAATTCTATTAATTACCATAAAATCAGCTGGAAGTAAAGGCTTAAAAAAGAAAAATGATTGATTTGTATATCCAATGAGAGGGATATACACAGAAACTTAAATGATAAAATGGTATTTGGTCTACTTTCAGAAATTACAAATTCATTAGGCTTGTAAACTGGGCTTATAAGCGTCATAAAATATTGTACCTTACAAAGAAGTGGCAGCATTCCCCTTAGCATCTGTAACGGCGCTATAACACTGATCTATTTGCTACAATGGAAGTCTATACGAGCTAATAAAAAATACAATTATCATGTTAATTTATGCCAACATCATCAACCGATAAATCCCTTTTTAATAATAATACCAAGGAGTTATATTATAATTTTTATAATAAATAATCGTGCTGGGTTGGCTATTATAATATGATGTTACCATATCTTTTATTGCACTTATCTTAAGCTTTTCGAGTTCGTTAGAATTTTTCTGTTCTGCAATTTGATATGCACGATTAAACCTCTCTAATTCTATATTTGAATCTTTTATTTCTGAATTAATTTTATCTACAATTCTCTTTGCAGATTTAAAACATGTCGTTTCAGGGTCAATTTTATTCAAAATCTGAGCAACCTGTCTACCCCCTTCAGGGCTTGGGTTTGAATTCCAAATGTTATTTGCACTATTAATCAATGATGCACATTGACTTTCTTTATATTTCTTATACAATCGTAGCGATACTTCTTTAGATTTAATAAAACAATCTCGAGAAACATCAGGAATTTGAGAGAGTTTAAATAAAGCCATTGAAATGTTATCTTCCCCAGCCAAACGTTCTGCATCCTGAATTTCAGCATCACATACTGAATTATAGTATTCAATCATTTTATCTTTCCCTTTATAAATTAAATTGTCAAATAACGAATTCGAGGGATTAATTTTATTCAAAGCTTCTTTCAGTGCTTTTGTTTCAGAATTACCAATTCCAGTTAAAGTAATATTAGTTGTTGAAAATACTTTTCCCTCTACTCCATCCCCCAAATAAAAGGTAACTAATATCTCATATGAGTGTCTAATTGGTGTGCCCGGCAAAATATATTTAGATGTATACTGCATAGAAGCTGTTAATACAAATCTTGTGAATCCAAGTTCACCACCCATACTTCGTGATATAACTATTTGATTAAGCTTTTCCTTTAAAAACTCTTGTGATTCTGAACTAAATTTACTTTGATCAAGATCAACTAGAGTACAGATAGAAAGTCTTCCTAAATCATCAGCCTTTTTCAGATTATTTTGTGCTATGAGATTTACTAATGGGATTGATAAAAGTAAGATTAGTATAATATTTTTTTTCATGGTATAAATTTATTGTCCTCCAAGAATTAAAATTACGTGTCCTAAGCCTTTAGGATCAACTTTTATAGGTTTAACGTTTATTTTTTTCAAATAGGCGACTAATCCTCTTGCCCAATCTTCCCCATCAATTCGACCTTCTTCATTTTGAAGAGGTATTCTAATTGATTTAAATTCCATTCTCGTTTCTGAAGACGTAGGTGCACTAAACCTTCCTAAATACGCATTTTTTCTTACCCAATTTTTTATTAAAACACTAAGTTCCTGATCGCCAAAAGAATCAGACTCTAAATCAAAAGGAGCATTATCCCAGGTTAAAATTGACAATTTCATCTCACGTCCATTCGCAAACATGTCATCAAAGGTTTGTCGCAATGAATTTTTAAATGCATCCATTTGTGATAAGACAGTCTCCCTTAACAATTCAGGATTTGAGATTTGTGAAGCAGATACCCATTCACTTGATCCACCGGGTGCAAATGCAATATTTTGATTAGTATATGTATCAACTGCGCTAATTCTGAAATCAGTAACACGCTTTCGAGGGCCAACTGTTTCAATATTCCAATAAAAATATACCTCAATGTCAGTTTTTACTTTTCTACGTATAACATCAATGTCATTAACTCTGATTTTCCCTGAAGAATTTTTAGTTTTTCTAACAGCTTCTTCAGCGGCATCGGCCTTTAAATCATCGAGAGTCCTAAGCAAGTTCTCTGTTTTAAACCCGGATTTTAAAAACTCACCAGCGATTTTATCAAGTATAGCATTTAAATCGGGGTTTTTCAAAAATGCAGTTTCATAATCAATAATAGTTTCTGCAACGCCTTCATTATCAACTGTTCTACTAAAATTATTTAGCACCATCCAGTTCTTGTCAGGCAATAGCATTATTGAAGGCTTGGGTGGCTGAGCGAATACCACGATAGTTTTAAAAAAACATATAAATGCCAATATTGTGATTCTCATGATTTTATATTTAAATCTTTGTACATTTTTCTTTTTAATTCTGCAACATTTACAATTAATTCAACTTTTACAAGTTTTTGATTATTGCTAACTAAAGTTGGTTTTGTTATTTCAGATATAACTACATATGATTTATAATTATTAAGAAATAGATCTTGAAAATATTTTTCATGATCTTTCTTTATATTTTGATCTGAAATCAGAGGATATATCTGATTGTTAATTTTACCTTTTTGTATACCCTTGAATACAATGTCATTTAATCCATTAGTAATAGCATTTTCCGAGGCTGCTTCTTTATTGATTCCGTAACCCCAGCAAAGTATTGTCACCCTGCCATCCGCACCATTTAAAATGCATTCTGTTTCTCTGGTAAATGAAAGAGCAACAGAAATGGGTTTGGGGCTACAAAAAAAATTAAATAAAATTAAAAATGTATAAAACAAATATTTACTCATAATTATATATTAAAAACCAGAACTTAAAGATTTTACAATTCCAGCTGACTCTAATTCTTTTCTCAATAAATCTTTTCGAATTGATACAATTACTCCAATTTTATATTCCTTACCAACTTTTACCCTATCTCCATCAGAAACATTACCATCACTCGAAACTGATACATATTTCATATAATAACCATTATCAGAAAAAAAAGAATTAAAAAATGATTCATATTCTTTTTCAGCTCCTGGATTATTGCAAATTGGTGGCTGGGATGAAACTCGATTAATCCCAATAAACCCCTGAAATATAATTGCATGGACGGCATTCTTCTTTGCTTGTTCAATTGCAATTCTTGGATTTTTTGAATAAGACCAAATTTTAACAAGATAAGTGCCTTCCTTTCCTTCTCCCACACCTTCTATTTCATACCTCCAATTTTTTGTATTTTCTTGAGCTTCTTTTCTAGCTTGTGAATTTCCTAAATTCGAGCTCAATAATAAACAAAGAATAAATAATGTTCTCATAAAGAAATAAATTTTATATTAAAATCTTACTTTTCCTCCAATGCTAATAATTGTATTGTTGACAACGGTTCCAGTTAAATTATTAGGATTAGATGTCGGTTCATAATGAGTATACTTAGGTATATTAAAGTAATTATATTTTGCCATCAAAGTAAACCATGGAGAAAGATTTAGCCCCAATCCAAGAGATGGATTTATAGCAATTCCATCATCAAGTCCTGAAGTATAACTATTTGGGTTAAACATCTTGTACCCAACACCAATTTTAGGATATAAAAATAAGTTACCAGTGGGAAGCAAATAAATCTCTTTACCTGTGCTGAGGGTAACCAAGAACCAGTCAGGCAATATTACAACATCTAAACCAGTGTATACACCCGTTGGTCCTTTTGTAGATTTTATTGATCCTACTCCAAAACCAGGTCTACCAGAAAATAAATTCAATTCATAAGAAAACCCAAAACCATTACCAATATTATTTTTAAAATAATCTAAAGAAAAATTTACATTTTTGGAATCTTTTTGGATGATTGACATACCGGGATATACTTTTTTTCCTGAAACCTGCCTAAACTTTGTTGTCAAAGAATTACCATTAGCATTATCACTATTATTTGAAATTGGGGACATTGCTCTTATTACACCTATTCTTCTACTCACCATGTCCGAAGATTCTTTTTTCTTAGTGGTTTCATAAACAAAATATCTTTGATCGACATAGACATCCTCTTTTGTACCAATCTTTGCAGTAATTGGATATGACTCAAAAACTGTTGCCTTAGCAGCTAAATCATTTATTTTATTTGAACTTTTAAAGAATGAAAGCTCTTGAATTTCTTTAGATGAATTCGCAAACAACTTGTCCATGGGTTCATTTGAACCATATGAAGCTAATGCTGAATAGTTTCCACGATCATTTCGCAAAAACTTTGTAGGAACCACTAGATTTTCCAGCGCCCTCAACCTATTAGCCCTATCACTAGCTGATGTAGTTTTATCTATCCAATATAATTTAAAAAATTCGTCCATCAGCCAATCTTTCGTTATTTCAAGCTTAAACGTATAAGCATTAAACATTAGTTTATATCCTTCATCTAGCCTCATCGTTGGTTTAAAATCACCAGATGAAAGCCCTTTCTTGACTAAAGTATCATGAACAGCTTTCAATTGTTTATCTATTTCGTCATAATATTGTTTGTCAATTTTTACGTAGTCATCTAATTGATAGACAACTATGAAAGACCTTTGTAACAAATCATAACCTAAGTCTGCAATTCGTGATATTTGAGATGCATTATCCTTAATCACATCACCATCTGTCGCAGAATAAAGCCCCCTTTGTCTAATTAATTCATCAGACATATTACCATACGAATCAATTATGAAAGTCTTTTTTATAACCTCTTTAGCCAAATTCTGAACTCTATCAGTTAATAGAATTTGAATTTTAGAATTAAATTGCTTTATTTTTCTTGAATATTCTATTTGAGCTAAAAAATACCTTGTGGGATCTTGCTTTTTTAAACTAGTTGGCGGGGGAGTTGGTCTTTTTGGAAAATTAAGTAGTGAAATTCTGTCCATTCCAATGGATAATTTATCAAATTTATCTGACGCCACACCAGATTTCATAGTCTCAGAACTTTTAGCAATCGCATCTATTAAATCTTGCCTATTTCTATCATCATCATTTAAATATAAGATCGTCATTGAAGGTCTTAAATATTTTGCTTCTATAGTTTGTGCAAAAAGGTTGTTTTGAATAAAGCTGCTACACAATATTAATATTATAGAGAAAACAATTTTTTTCATATTTAATTTATTTATCATACCAAAATTAATGAATTATTAATGGTTTGGAAACTATACAAATACTTTGGCTGCATTCCAATCTTTTTATTTAACCAACTAATTATTTATTATTCACGCCTGTTGCACTAGCCAACCTCTATACCCGATTATTGTTTTCTTCCCTCTGCTTGAATAATTGATGCGTTGATTTTAACTTGCGTATAAGCTTTAATTAACGCCCTATTAACAGCAAAAGTGTTTACTATTTTTCTTACTTAATATTTTAAATTAAATTGAAGTCCAATAATTACCTTATGAGCGATTGAAAAGCCGGATTAATCATCAAAAGCAAAGTAAATCACATCCACTAGTAGCAGAAATTGAAGAAGGATGTTGGGTAATTGAAAAATGATTCGTTGTTATAATTATAGCTTTTGCAAGATTCCCTTTTTACATAAATCTGCTAAACATTTTTTCTTATACGCCAATTCAAAAGCGCGAGCTTCAACCTCAATCCTATTTTCATAATAGCCATATTTTTTGTAGTTCAATAATGTGCGAAAAGCAGGATCCTTTTTAGATTGTATGTGATGCTTGATCTCATGTAAAACAGTAGAACAAATTTCTGACACATCTCCTTCATGACTTTTTAAATAAATTACAATAGAATTGGAAGATGGGATATAAACCCCCATTTTCCTTGAAGATTTATTATAACGAACCGTAATAGAGGGATAGTACTTTATACCCTCAGCTATAAGTATTGGCCCTGTCCACTTCGTAACCTCTCTGCAGAACTGGATGTAGGAAGTATTTAAAGCGTATTTATCACCATCATCCATCAAGTATGCAAAGAAAGCAAGGATAAAACATCCAATAGAAAAATATAGTAACCAATCTATATTCATAATGAAATAAAGTTAATTTGAAGGTTCGATTATACAAAAAAGATCAATTAGTAAATTATGTTAAAATTTCAAAACCAATGTAATTCAAAGTTGAATTATTAGATATTTGAAAGATGAAAATCAATAATAAAAAACTCATAATTGGCATTCCCCTCATCACTTTTACTCTAATTTTGATCTACAGTTATTGCAGTTGGAAATTTGTTTCTCCTGTTTTAGGAAGTAATCAAAACAGCTACGCCCAAAATGCCTTTGGGGCTCCAAGAGCAGGACATAAACATAAGGGCGTTGATATTTTCGCAAAAGCAGGGACACCTGTTATTTCCGCCTCCAAAGGTATTGTTATCTATACTGGAGTTTTATCTCTAGGAGGCAATGTGGTAGTGGTTTTAGGCCCAGCATTTAAAACCCACTATTATGCACATCTCAAAGAAATACAAACACAAGTGGGAAGCATTTTAACTGAAGGAACAAAAATTGGCACCGTAGGCAATACTGGCAATGCTAAAAATACACCAGCACATTTGCATTACTCAATAGGGACCATCATTCCAAGATGGATAAACAGCAAGCCAGATGCACTATCATTTTACACCAACCCTGTCCCACTTCTAAATAATTACTTTAAGTATAAAAAAGAATTAGAGTAATCAATTCGAGTTTCGAAGCTTATATTGGTTTTGCCAGTTTTCATTTTTGCAGAAACTGCTGCTGCGTCAACAAAAGCAATCTTATTACCCGGCAAGACCGCAATTAATGCGTTTCTTCCTTCCTTAGAAAATTTAATGTTATTCCAATCTTGTGGTAAGAAAGAAATAACCGAATTGTCGTCTTCATACAAAACGAAGAGCTTGACATGATTTACATAAGGATCGAGATCCTTTTCAAAATCAAATTTTAATGATACGCTTACAAACTTTTCTTTATTGATGATTTTGTCAATATTCCAAACACCCATTTGCCTAATACGAAACCGACTCATCATGTCCGCCTCAGCTTTTAAACGTTCCTTTTCATTATTCATTTTAACTATCGTTTGATCATAGTTTTCAATTTGTTTTGAAAAAGCGGTATCGCTTGTATTAACCGGACTGGCTTGTACAGTTAAAATTTTGTTTTCTTCGCCAGAATCACGAAGGGTAAGACTTCTACTAAATGTTAATTTATATAAATTAATTTTATTATTGACTGGCTTAATAATAACATCATCCCAAGACATTCTCATACATTTTTGAACAATTTCAGAATTTGTACCATCTGCTATTCTCCACTTTTGGTTATGAAAAGTGCGTAAATGTGGCGACTCTTTAATATTTGCAACAATCTCAAACTCATTATTTTCATTTAGAATATTTTTACTTCTGGCCCGTTTAAAGAAGTTAGCAATTTTATCTAATCCCTTTATTTTTCGAACATTTTGCTGAACTACAAATGTATCGTTGACTTGCCAATTTTGATTATCATTTAAATGAAATAACCGATACCCATTAGAGGGTACAAAATTCGCAAGCGCTATATCGATACTTTTACCACTCGCTATTGCAAGCTCTTCATCATTATCAAAAGCCCTAAGTTCTATCATACCAGCGGACTCCAAAAAATTATTTCTATTCGCTGAAACACTCATTGGAATTCCAGATTTGAAAATATCCTTTGCCGAATGCATTTCTCTCACCTTAATAATTATTTGATTTTTCACAATAGAACCGTTTGCATGGACAAAAGTATTTGGCTCTATATTGACAACTGTTCCGTTCAATGTAACAATACTTATACTCGTATCTTGCTTATAGGCGTATAAATTAAAAGGTAAGCCATTATCAGCAAGTGGTGTTTCTATTTTTTGATCATAAGAAACTTTTTTATTTGAACAACTTATAATAACAGCAACTACTGAAATAAATAAGGCGTATTTATATTTAAACATCATAAAATCAAGGTTTTACTTTTAAATCATAGCAATACAAATAACCATCATGGCAATTGATTAGCAAATCGAGATAGCCATCTTTGTTGATATCGGCAATCATTGGGGGAAATTCAGAAGACTTTGGTAACCCAAAACGAGCAACAACTTTATGATTGGTTAATGAAAATATTTCGATAAATCCATTTTCATAATTTGCAAAGTCATGCTGATTTAAAATAACAATACAGTTATTATCGCCTTTGTATGAAAAAGTTCTATTTGAAATAAGCGACTCATATCCATTGCGTTGTTCTATAGTATTTTTTCCGTAGTAGTCTACATCATTATAAAGATTAGAACGGTCGTAAGCTTTATAATTTCCTTTACTATCTATTTCGAGCAAAGAGTCTCGTTGAGCAATAAATGAGTTTCCTATTGAAAGAGCATTAAGACCTATTCCAAAAGTACTAGCAGATAAATCAAACTTGAAAATTTGCTTACCTGCACTATTCAATGCAACTAAATGACTTGTTGCATTAAATTTTTCGTCAAATGTTTTCGCAAAGAATGTAATGGAGGGGCTAGCATTACTACCCATTTGAAACATTGCAATTTCTGTTCCATTGCCAGCGTCATGAATCCATAGATTTTTACCAGAGGCTCCATTAATGGCGAAAAATCTGCCATCATAAGTGTGGTATACTAAATCTAAAACGCCATCCTTTGTTAAATCAATTATAATAGGCTTTGTAAAAAAAGCATAGGTATTGGTAAAATAAGATTTTACCTTAAATAACGCCCTATTGTCCCCATTTTTCCAACCATCAAATTCTGGTACATAATAACTCCAAAAAGCTTTTCCTGTTGCTGGATCAACTGCTTTAACTTCTCCTGTTTCAGTAGCATAAACGATTTGATTTACCCCAGCATTAGTGATAAGCACAGGCTCATGTTCCATATCGCCAGATGCTGGATTTCGCCAAATAATTTTACCATCAAGTGAAGTGCACAAAAACTCTTCGTTGTCATTACCAAAATATAAACGATTATTGTACAGTAACAACCCGTTAACGTCCATATCGCCAAGAGGCTCATTTGCAAAATGATTTAAAATAGCACCTGTTTTACGATTGATGGTGTATACCCCAGATTTCTTATCAGAAATGTAGAAATCCATAAAGTCGGAACCATTAGAACCAATAATTAAATTATTATTTGTTAGAACAACATTTGTTCTAAAACTTGCTGATCCCATATTTGCAGACCAGTGTAGATCAAAATAATCTTCAATTGGAGGATATTTATCTGGTTTATCAGGACCAAAGAAAGAAATTGGTAAAAATGAAAGCGCAACAAAGGTTAACCGCATACTTAGTACTATTATGAATTATGAAATACTGTGAAGGGGGATATCAAAAGTATTTCGTTAATTAATAATAAAGCGTTAAGAGAAAGTTGGCGTATCGTTAAATAAAGAAAATAGCCCTTATTCTACCGCTCCAATTATTGGGCCAAATTTCCCAATACTAAATAATGTGTTTGGAGTCCAATAATCTGAAATACCTCCATCTAAATATAACGCATTGGTACATTTTTGATTTTTGAACCAAACAGCAAAATCAATAAAATTGCTTCTAAAACAAGCAAAAATAACTTTGCCATCTGCCCTAACTCCTACTCCATTACGTTTAATATAGCTACCCTTTGGTAGATTTCTATTGACTACTCCTTCAATCAACAACATAGGGCCAGATTGGGTGGCGTATTTGGCATTTATTTGATTACTCCAATCTTTAGCTTTAATAATATGGGCCTTTTGAGCATTAAAATAAAAAATACCTGATGGAGAAATTCCATAATTTACTTTCTTGTTAATTACAATATTTACAGGACGAAGCTTTACACCATTCTCAACATAAAGCCCTACCGGTGCTGGATTGTTAGATGCCGTATACATTCCGGCATTCATCATAAATACCAGGTTAGGATGTTCCTTTCTAACATTTGAAAAACTTAAAAATGGAATACCTCTAGCATCTTTCCAGAATAACCTTAGTTGACTAGGCTTAAACACAAAATGCTGAGCAAATACTACAGCTGGGGAAATTGTAAAAAAAATTAAGAAAAGAATGTTAATGCAATATTTCATATTAAATTTTTTATTTAAATTTATATTGCCTTGTATTACAATCATGTGTTCAAGTCATAAACTTATCATAAAAAAGCCTTGAGCCATACATATGAAAAAAGCACTTGTAGCTATTCTTCTTATTGTTACAGGTTTAAATTTTTTTAAAAAAGAAATGGTTTTCTACACACCCGTTAAAATACCTACCAGCTTGATGGCAATGACCATTCCACCATTTGGCATTTTTATTGAAAAAAAATATAAAAATGAAGGGAATGGTTCTGGAAGTCTATTGCAGCATGAAAAAAACCATTGGGCACAATATAAACGAATGGGCCTAATCAAATTTTATTTTCAATACTCTAAAGAATTCATAAAATATGGAAGATATGCTGGGCCTATGGAAAAAGAAGCAAGAGGAGAAATTAAAATCAAATAAAACAAATTGCTATGTACAGAAATTCAAATGACAAAATGCTTGGTGGAGTTCTTTCCGGTATGGCAAATTCTTTAGGGATGTCAACTGGACTTTTAAGAGTAATATTTATTGTGCTTTACCTGGGTATTGGGGGTATTACACTTGGAATATCGAGCGGAGCAATGACTATCATTTATATTTTACTTTGGATGTTTTTACCAAGTAAATAATATCTAGTTATGATTGTGCTAAACGATACAATATCTATCGTTCATATTCCTTTCCAAACCACACAACAGCGTAACCACCGGACAATCCAATACCAATCGCATTCCAATCATCTTTCCAAATACCACTATTAATTATTACGGCATTATGACCCGAACTGGACTTCCATCCAGCTAAGGCGCCTTGTGCATTTACAGGTGCTCCCCAAGATCCATAAGAGATTTCATATCCATTACCCCTATAAGTGGTAAGTTCGCGAGGTTTATTCCACATGCATTGAGCCTGTGCATGATCAGAAGTGTAACAACATGCAGTCCAATTACCTTTATTTGACCAGCTATGCATATTACAAATAGTTGATTCCTTGAAATTTTCATTTAAATCTTTCACGTGAATTTGAGCAACTTTAGTCAATGATTTAGAGAGTGCAATTCTAGGTAAGCCCTTTTCATTTCGATACTCCATTATAAGACTATATAACTTAGCTTCTTCCACTGACAAAACCTGTGCGCTTGCAATCATTTGTGATAAAAACAGTACAAATAAGAATACTACTAGCTTTTTCATGGCATTTTTAAAATAAATATAATAAATAAATCATATCAATAAACTATTTATTGATAGACTGAATAAACTTTGGATTACAAGCTTGTAGAGAAAAATTTGAGGCATATTGGCAGGATAATTTTGTATCCTAAATCAATTAATATGCTTACACAAACGCACAATGTTACAATTACCAAAACACTTTCATTTAACAAAGAAAACAGTATTTGGTTTGCAGACCTACCCGCCTTTTTGAATGCTGGACTAGGCACAAAAGCAAATCTAATGATGGTTGATGGTGCCGACACATTTTTAGATTATGTGTCAGATAACCAAAACCATGCCACATTGAAAATTAGTACAGAACCTTTTGAAGATTCAGATGCAGTCCTTAATAAAATAGGACTTGGCCTTAACAAAGGCCTGCTAGATCTAATAGGCCATGCCAAAGTTGACTATGGCGCCTACTATCACGTTGAAAAATTTAAAGGCACAACTATAAACCATCGACTTTGGCTTTGTCCTGTAACTGAATACGTTTTTGAAGGAGTCTATCCAAAAGCAATTTATATCAAACAATTAAACAACAAATAATATGAAAACTAGAAAAACAATCTACCACTTAATCGTTGACAAAAGCGGCTCAATGTCTGACTGCGTTGATAGCACAATTAATGGATTTAACGAGCAAGTAAACAGGATTAAAGAAAAAGCGCTAGAATTCACGGAAGAGGATATAACCATGGGACTAACCACCTTTAATGAGACCCTCCAGCATATCTATTTTCAGCAAAACCCCAAAGAAATGGTGTTGTTAAATTATGAAAATTATAGACCTAGTGGAGGTACCGCCTTATTAGACGCAGTAGGTGAAACAATTACAGAAATAGAGCGCCAAATAACCACTAGCCTTATTCCCACAACAGTTATTATAGTAATTCTTACAGATGGCTATGAAAATGCATCAAAAAAGTATAACTTAGTAAATATTCGTAATATGATATCAAAGCTAGAGGAAACAGGTAAATGGACCTTTAGTTTTATTGGAGCTACTCTAGATGCAGTTGATGTTGCAGCTACTATGGCGATTAAAAGTCATAACAGTTTTTCATTTGAAAAAACAGCAATGAAATCTGAAGTTTGGGATAAACTAAACAGATCTGTAAGTAGCTACTTTACCAAAAAGAGTCAAAACAGAAATTTGAATAACTTTTTTGAAGATTAACTATGAAAGTACATTTAATTAAAGATAGTGAGGTAGGTAAAGAGGTTTTTTCTGAAGTCTTAGATCTATTGCAATCTATTAGTGGCCCAATTGAGTTTTTATATGACATCAATAATATTGTAAATTTCGAACAAGATGATGTTGAGGAAAACCAACTGCTAGAACAGAAATCATTTGAAAACGTATTTCATAAAGCTGACACCTACAATGCAAATATTAGGCCATCAAGATCAATGGATTTTGAATTTAACTTTCGCCCATTAAGAAGCTTTTCATTTCCGCTCTTTAGAAAAACAACTAAATGGACCACTATCTTTAAAAAATGTACCGCTTATAGAAAAAAGAATCAAATTCCAGATAATGAATTTGTAATCCTATTAACAGAGGTTTCTAATACAAATAACTGGTTTGCATCTTTAGATGAAAAAATGCCTTTTAATGGATTTATTCATACATCTGATTGGAACCATTATATTAAATGTCAAGACTCATTCCCTATTGCGTTTGAAGTAATTGCACTAGTATTACAAAAGCACATGTTTAATGACTATAATGAGGCAAGAAGCTCTGTACACATTGAACCAATTGGATGTGTTAATGACCTCTGTCTCGAAAAAAAGAATATCATTCTTAAACTCCGCACAGCAGATATTTGCGAAGGCTGCATGGACAAATTAAAAGGAAAACTTTCAATAGCTGAAATCCAGCATGCTTTAAATATCATGGAGTCACTAAGGGTTAAAATGTTGTTCTCACAGAATTTAAAACAAAATGTTCTATTAAGTAAACTTGTCATCGACGAAAAAAATAGAATATTTCTACCTGACTTTGGAAACATTGAAATTAAACTTAGGCCACTAGAGAAAGCTATTTATTTATTATACCTTAAGCATCCCGAAGGGATTGGTTTAAGCTTTTTATGTGACCACAAAAAAGAGCTGTATGATATATATGCTAGCTTATCAAGCATCGGAGCACTTGAGGAAATGAAGAGCAGAATAGATGATATTGTTAATGTAACAAAAAATTCATCTGTTGAAAAAATATCTAAAATCAAAGCTTCATTTACAAAATCTATTGGAGATAAATTAGCAAAGCATTATTACATACAAGGCGGAAATGGCGAAGTAAAGAATATAAAGTTAAATAGGGATAATGTAGTTTGGCCAAAATAATATGACTCTATTTTAGTAATTTATTTTTCTTTATACTCGCGTCCTTTAAAGTCTACAAAATATCCAACCTTAAAATCGCTACTAATGAGTATTAACCCACCGTATAAATCGATGTCGTCTTCATCAAAATTAGGCGGAATAATTTCACCAACACCACACTCGTAAAGTCCAAATTTACCATTCAAACGTATTTCAGCAAAAAGGGAATATTTTTTAATTTCATCAGATATAACACTAACTTCATCGTACTTCAATGGAACTAACACTTGACCATTTTTATTTATTAATCCGTACTTCTTATTCTTTTTCACAATTAGAACACCTTCCTCTATATCATCAACATCAATATCATCAAATTCTAATTCAGTAATTTTAGCACCTGTGAATGATAAAAGCCCATACTTTTTTTCATTAGAAACAATTAAAATTAAATAATCAGCGATATCATCACTTACATTATCATAAGTAGAAGAAGTTAGTGCTTTACCAAACCTATCAAATAAATTAATTGTATTTCCTTTTTTAACTGCTATAATTTCACTATTGTCACCATAAATACCAATGGTATCGGAAGTCATAGGCAATATTACCTTCTTTTCTTTATCCAAAACTGCGCACGTACCCCCTTTACAAACCTCAATTAAACCAGCTCCTAATAAAGAAACATAAGTATACTTAAATGGAATTACAACCTTTTTTTGTAAATCAATTACACCCCATTTATCATTACGCTTCAGTGAAATAATTCCATCAGAATAACTATCTAAAAGTTGTGCTTGAAATTTTACAAGCAAACCACCATTCCTATCAAAGAGCTCCCAATTATTTGGCAACAATTTGTCATTCCAAGCAAAATATTGACGACCAAAAAATTTAATATCATCTAAGGTTGCTCCAAATGTGCCTATAGGCTTGGTAATTCTACCATTTGTAAAAAATATTCCTACCGAGTCTTCATATATAGTATAACCCTTATAAGCTATTTCATATAAAACATCTAGATCACCTTGATAAAAGGACTTACCAGTTGAATCCAGAAGCACATAGCTTAGAGTTGAATCTTTTTCGGAAGCTACTCCACCAATAAAATTTCTAGAAGTTCTAGTTGCTTTATTTCTAGGGGCCACTTCACTTAAATCTCCATATTTAAATGGTATAAACTCATTTCCAAAAGAATCGATAGCACCATATAGATCATTTTTTGAAACAATTTCTATGCCGGATTGAAAAATTGAATTAGGATTATTTATAGAATAAACATCATAAATTACATCTGTCAACTTCTTACCAAAAGAATTTGCAAAACCGATTTTTTCCCCTTTTGTAAATATAATTCCTTGCTTGCCAAACTTAATTTCATCATAAATACATGGGAATAATTCATTTCCATTAATGTCAATAATTCCCCATAATTCATATTCATCATTTTCTTTTCCAACATTAACTATTTTAGAAACTTTAATACAATTATCGTTTAGCACTTTGGCCTTGGAATAAATTAACTCTGTTATTTTTGTTCCATCAATTCTTAACAACCCTACTTTCCCATTAATTTTTACAATAGCAAGATCATCACTTGCTAAATTTAAAACATCATACATAGGCTCAACTATGAAATCACCGGTATGATCGATAATTCCCCATTTTTGATTTTTTGCAGCCCAGCCTTTATCAGAAAATGGAAATGCAAAATCAAGTTCAATTGGAAATTCAATCTTCATAGTAGCTGAATCCACAATTACATAACTACCATTTTTTTTCAAAAAAGGAACTAATTTTCGATTTTGCCCGTTTAACTGAAATACTGTTAGTATAGTCAGTGTAGCACTAAAAATTAACTTGATCATAAAATTGATTTTAGTAATTTATTTTTGAAAGATAAAAGCAACGAGAGATTATTCAACTAAAGGATGTGAGTGTTTTTTATCTTTCTTGATTAACATACTTACATATTCGATTTCCCCCTCGTCAGATGTAAACTTTAGCTTGTAGCGTCCATTTGGCATTTCAACGCCTCTCAGCTTAAAATTAAATGAAACAAGATCAACATCTTTATAAACATCAGAGTAATAGATAGTACCGTCTTTATGAATCAATTCATATTTGCCGTTTCGGCTCAATTCAGGATATATTAAAATGCTTAGCGTTACTTCTGGGCAAATAATATACTGAATTCTAGAATTATCCTTATTTAAGTTAATAGACATATAATCGAGTTGGGCAAAGCAAACTTTCAAAGAACAAAAAAGAAAAAATGTTAGCACTAGCTTTTTCATATCAAATATTTTTGTCTTTTAAAATTAAGGGTAATTATTAAATAAGTCAAAAAAATCCTTATTGGCTTCTTTTGGTTGACAAAAATCGCCAAGCTGGATAATAAAATCAAGGTCTTTATTTTTAGCTGCATTTAAAAAAGATCGAAGCCTATACTCTCCATCATGCATCACATCATTATGAACATCTGTTATGATACCAAATCTTACTTTTTTAACAGGATTACTTAAAGCACTTTTTGCAGATACGCCAATAGGCAAGGCGGCAACTGAAGTACCGATGGTTAGATTCCGAATAAATTTTCTTCTTTCCATTTTTGCAACTTTTTGGGTAATTTAATAATAAATCGAGAATCTATGCATGAACAAATAGTTATATTGCGGAAAGGTCAAAAGAGCATAAATTGAAGACCAATAACAAACTTATGAGCGATTTAAAAGCCGGATTAATCATCAAAAGCACTGACGCGTTAATTGGCAGCATTTTTGAGGATACCACTATTTTAATTGTTAAACACGACAACGAAGGAACTACAGGGTTTGTAACCAACAAGCCTCTACATAAGTCAATACATGAACTCATAGAATTCAACAACAGTAAACCATATCCACTAATGGATGGCGGCCCCGTTGATAAAGATCACCTCTTTGTGCTTCATAAACGCCCCGATCTTATTACTGAAGGTGAGCAAATGCACAGTGGTTTTTATTTAGGGGGAAATATGAAGGATGTAATTGAGGCCATTAACAACAATGGCCTCAATGAAAAAGATATTCAACTTTTTATTGGCTATTGCGGCTGGGACGAAGAAGAATTGGCAGCGGAAATTGAAGAGGGAAGTTGGGTAATTTTATAAACTTCTTAAAAAGCCCGAATGGCACGAACATTTGATGAACTGCCCTTAACGCTTCTACTTTGAACACCATTATGAAAAGACTGGCTCCATGCGACAACGTGAAGATTAACGTCGGTGTGCTCTGAAGAACTCCAAAAAAAAGTAGCAAGAAAACCACCATTCGTATGTCCCTTAAAAGTAGCCTCTCTATTAGCGTATAATTTATTCAACTCATCTTTACTTGGTAAATGCCAGTCATTATATCCACCTCCTTTATAGGCTCTTGCAATTCCTGCAGCATAGTTTGTATACATATTCCCTTGACTCAAAATAATTGCATTTGTATTGGCTAGTCCTGTTCCTAAAGCCGTACCTGTTGCATTAGTGAGTGTATTTAATCCATTATGCCACTGAATTCCTGTACTCTGATCTGATGTTGCTACTATCAACCCATGCGGGGTACTTGCATCATAACCTGGGTCTCCAGGTACTAAAAGATAAAATATTTTTCCGCCTTGATATTCAGCACCTACAACTAATTTGGCAGTAGGTGTATTTTGTTCTTTTTTGCAACTGTCCAAAACAAAAAGCATTACAATAAAAATAATTGGTCGAATCAAAAAATGTTTCATTAGTTGGAATTAAAGAATCGATAAATAATCAATCACAATATTATGAAGATTTTCTACATTTATACAAATAATAGAATGAAAAAAATCTCTACACTTATTTGCTTATTCTTATTTATAAGCCAGTTCAATGTTTTTGCTCAACAACCGACTCCAAGCAGTGGCCGCATTGTTCGAGTTGAAAATTTTAGTTCAAAGTATGTCCCTGTGAGAAATGTAGATGTTTGGCTACCCGACAGCTATTCGCCTACAAAAAAATATGCTGTGTTGTATATGCATGATGGGCAAATGCTTTTTGACAGCAGCATAACCTGGAATAAACAAGAGTGGGGTGTTGACGAAACATTATCCAAACTAATGCAGCAACAAAAAATTAGGGAATGCATTGTGGTAGGTGTCTGGAATGGAGGAAAAAGTAGACATGCCGAATATTTTCCTCAAAAACCATTTGAAGCTTTATCCAAAGAAAACCAGAAACTTGTTTACGATGCCTACCGAAGCGGTGGACAATCCATTTTTTCGGGACTCGCCATATCTTCAGATAACTATTTGAAATTTTTGGTAGAGGAACTAAAGCCTTTTATTGATAAAAAATATAGCACCAAAACAGACGTATCAAATACATTTGTAGCTGGCAGTAGTATGGGTGGTTTAATATCACTCTACGCCCTATGTGAGTACCCAAATATTTTTGGAGGAGCCGCTTGCCTTTCAACGCATTGGCCCGGACTTTTATCTATGGAAAATAATCTAGTACCTACTGTATTTTTTTCGTACTTAAAAAAACATTTGCCATCACCTAAGCAACATAAAATTTATTTTGATCATGGTACCGAAACACTAGATTCTATGTATGCATCATTACAGGTAAAAGTAGATGCAATCATGAAACAAAAAAAGTACAGCCACATTAATTGGATTAGCCGTTCTTGGCCTGGACAGGATCATTCCGAAAAGTCTTGGAAAAGCAGGTTGGATGTTCCAGTTACTTTTTTATTGAAGAATTAAATTTTAATTTATCAATTTTTAAATTTTTGAAATTAATTCTCTAAGTGAAAGTAAATTGGACTCATTTTCTATCAGAGAAATAATTTTTTACACTAAAATAATTATTAAATATTTTATATATATTTGTTAAGATATATGAAGCCCTGCTTTGCCATATTGATTTTAGTAGCATGCCTAACTAATATCAATACCCATGCTCAGTCAACAAAACAGGCCCTAAACCCTGGTTATACAGATAAAACCCTTTCCAGTACCAACT
>JBIKIS010000177.1:0-3707 GCA_044361485.1 Sediminibacterium sp. | reverse complement strand
AATTCGAAAAAGAATTCAACATTTCTATTCCAGACGAGCAGGCTGAAACCATTACTACAGTTGGCCAAGCTGTTGCCTACTTGGAAGAGCACGCTAAATAAGCATTCTATTTAGGAATAATTTTTTTTAATCCGCCTTTCTAAAGTTTACCGCTTTGAAAGGCGGATTATCACTTAATCAGGTTTAAGTTATGGCACTTAAAAGAGTTGTTGTTACAGGAATTGGTACGCTAACACCTATTGGTAATAATCTCAATGATTATTGGAACAATTTATTAGCGGGCGTTTCAGGGGCAGCACCTATTACTCTTTTTGACGCTTCTAAATTTAAAACACGTTTTGCGTGTGAGATTAAGGGCTTTGATCCAACCCAATTTATGGATCGTAAAGAAGCCAGAAAATTAGACCGTTTTGCACAAATTGCCCTCGTTGCCAGCGATCAAGCTGTTGCAGACGCGGGTATCTCAAAAGATAATGTAGATCCAGACCGTGTTGGTGTTATTTTTGCTAGTGGCATTGGTGGTCTCGTAACTTTTCAGGAAGAAGTATTAAACTTCGCTTCAGGAGATGGAACACCTCGTTTCAATCCTTTCTTTATCCCAAAAATGATTTTAGATATTGCTGCCGGACAAATTTCCATGCGTCATGGATTTAGAGGTCCTAACTATGCAGTGGTGAGTGCTTGTGCATCTAGTACCAATGGTATTGTTTGCGCGGTAGACACCATCAGATTAGGGAAAGCAGATATCGTTGTTGCCGGTGGTGCCGAAGCCGTAATTGGTGAAGCAGGTATTGGTGGTTTTAACGCCATGAAAGCCATGAGTGAGCGCAACGATGACCCAGCAACTGCCAGCCGCCCTTACGACAAAGACAGAGATGGATTTGTAATGGGAGAAGCTGCAGGTGCCCTTATTTTAGAAGATTATGACCACGCTGTAAAACGTGGTGCCAAAATATATTGTGAAATTGCTGGCGGTGGTGCAACTGCCGATGCTTACCATTTAACGGCTCCACATCCAGAAGGACTAGGTGCATTAAACGTAATGCGCGCTGCATTAAACGATGCTGGTATGCAGCCTGATGAAATTGATTATATCAACACCCATGGTACTTCAACGCCGCTTGGTGATGGCGCCGAAACAAAAGCCATTACAGGTGTATTTGGTGAGCACGCTTACAACCTCAATATCTCGGCTACTAAATCAATGACAGGCCACTGCCTTGGTGCTGCTGGTGTTATTGAAACCATTGCATGTATCCAGTCGGTAATTCATGATATTGTTCCGCCTACCATCAACCATTTTACAGACGATCCAACCCTAGATCCAAGACTTAATTTCACATTCAATACCCCTCAAAAAAGAGTGGTGAATGCAGCTTTAAGTAATACGTTTGGATTTGGCGGGCACAATGCTTGTGTGATTGTCAAAAAATTCATAGCTTAAGTTGTGCAGTTTTTTAAGCAACTTTTTTCATCTTCTTCATCAAATAGTTTTGATCAGCAATTAAGAAACGTGCTTGGTTTTAAACCAGGTAAATTACTGCTGTATTCTACTGCATTAAGCCACCGTTCTGTGAAAGAAACGGCAGAAGCAAACAATGAGCGTTTAGAATATTTAGGAGACGCTGTGTTAAGTGCTGTTGTTGCCGATTATTTATTTAAAAGATACCCCTACAAAGGCGAAGGATTTTTAACAGAGATGCGCAGCAAAATGGTAAACAGACAACAACTCAATGATGTTGCTTTAAAAATGGGGCTTCGAAAATTAACGATGTACAATAAATTTGACAACGCTTTAAAAGGAAGTCAAATTTTTGGTAATACGCTAGAAGCCTTGGTGGGAGCGGTTTACCTCGACCAAGGATATATTAAAACGCAGGCCTGGGTACTCAAACAAATTGTGATACCACACATGTTTGTGGACGATTTAGAACAGATCGATATTAATTTGAAAAATAAATTAATAGGCTGGGCTAGCAAAAACGGCAAACTATTAGACTTTGAACTCGTAGAAGAAAAGATGGAAGGAACCCGCAGACTTTTTACCATTCATGTTACCATCGACGGCGAAGTGATTGCGTTAGGAAAGGGCTACAATAAAAAAGATGCGAGCCAAGTAGCTGCGCAAGTAGCCGTAGAAAAATTAGCGTTGTAAACGCGCCGTTTTTGCACCATTACATGAGCTCTCTATTTCGCTTCAATAATTTCTTGGCATAATTCTACTAGTACACCCCCAGTATCTTTAGGGTGTAAAAAGCAAACCCATTTATTATCGGCTCCTCTTTTGGGCGCTTCTTGGAGTAGGGTAAAGCCCTCCCCTTGCATTCGGGCCATTTCGGCGTAAATATCCTCCACTTCATAGGCAATATGATGAATGCCTTCCCCCTTTTTGTCTATGTATCTAGCGATAACTCCTTCAGGATCAGTGGAACATACCAGTTCAATTTTACTCTCGCCCACTTTAAAAAAGGCTGTATTTACTTTTTCGGAAGCCACGAGCTCCTGTTTGTAGCAAATTGTGTTTAATATTTTCTCATATAATGGCACGGAAACTTCAAAATTTTTGACCGCGATACCAATATGTTCGATTTTTTTCATGACAAGCCGTTTTTTGCTTTACGAATTGAGAAAAAATGAGGTTTTGCCCCCCTTTTGACCCGCAATTATAAACCTATTGCAGTACTTTCGTGTTTATAAGACAAGCAAATTTCAGAATATTATGTTGAAGTTACCTATTTACCTAGATAATAATGCCACAACCCCAATGGATCCGAGGGTTTTAGAGGCCATGATTCCGTATTTTACCGAGCATTTTGGTAATGCAGCGAGCCGTAACCACCCGTTTGGATGGGAGGCAGAAGAAGCAGTAGATTATGCACGTGAGCAAGTAGCTAAATTAATTGGCGCCGACCCAAAAGAAATCATCTTTACATCGGGCGCTACAGAGGGTGACAACCTTGGTATCAAGGGTGTGTATGAAATGTATGCTAGTAAGGGTAATCATATCATTACTTGTACGACCGAGCACAAAGCCGTTTTGGATACTTGCAAACATATTGAGCACTTAGGTGGTGAGGTAACTTACCTTCCAGTAGCTGCTAACGGTTTAATTGATTTAACAGCGCTTGAAGTTGCTATTAAGCCAACCACTATTTTAATTGCCATCATGTACGCCAACAACGAAATTGGTGTGGTGCAACCGGTAAAAGAAATTAGCGCGATTGCTAAAAAGCATGGTGTATTATTTTTCTCTGATGCGGTGCAGGCTGTTGGTAAAATTCCAGTAGACGTAAACGCTGACGGTATTGATATTATGGCATTTACAGCGCATAAAATGTATGGTCCTAAAGGAATTGGTGCACTTTATGTTCGTCGTAAAAACCCACGTGTAAAAGTTACTGCTCAAATGGACGGTGGCGGACACGAAAGAGGTATGCGTAGCGGTACTTTAAACGTACCTGGTATTGTTGGATTTGGTAAAGCATGTGAACTTGCAAGACTAGAAATGGCTGCTGACGCTGAGCGCTTAAGCAAGCTAAGAGATAAGCTAGAAGCGGCTTTAACACAAATAGACGAGTCTTATGTAAATGGTAGCACCGAGCACCGTTTACCACACGTTGCAAATATTTCTTTCAAATATGTAGAAGGAGAAGGCTTAATGATGGGCTTTAATAAAACCATCGCACTTTCTTCAGGTTCTGCTTGTA
>JBIKIS010000176.1:0-3711 GCA_044361485.1 Sediminibacterium sp. | reverse complement strand
ATAGCAATTTAATGTGTGATTGAGCACAAATGCTGAATTGCCAATAGCCGTATTCTACATTTTATACCCATAAATGAACAAAAAGAGGGTTCGTTGGTAAATAGGGGTTTCTAGAGCCTTAATTTTCTTTAACTTTCTTGAATAATCCTTTTTATGAGAAAAATAATGACCTCCCTGGCGCTTGCATGTTTCTCTTTAGTTAGCATCAACGCGCAAAAAGCAACCGTTCAAAAATTATGGGCTACCGACACCATTTTAAAAGTACCAGAATCAGTGCTCGTAGATGATAAAGAAAACTGCTTATGGGTTTCAAATATTGACGGTGCTTCTAATGGCAAAGACGGAAAGGGAAGCATTAGTAAATTATCAAAAACTGGTGCTCCCATTAATTTGGATTGGGTTACCGGATTAAATGCACCCAAAGGAATGGCTAAATACAAACAAGAACTCTATGTTGCAGATTTAACAGAGCTTGTTGTAATCGATATAAAAAAAGGCTCAATCATTAAAAGGATTCCGGTAGAAGGATCTGTTTTTTTAAATGATGTAACCGTCAATAAAAATGGCGCTGTTTTTGTTTCTGATAGCAGAACGGGAAAAGTGCACCGCATCGAAAATGGCATCGTAAGTATAGAAGTAGAAAACCTGCAAGGGCCTAATGGACTTTTAAGCATCGAAGACCAATTACTCATTTTAGATAGAGGCTCATTACTATCTGTAACACCTGGTGGTGCTATTTCAAAAATCATGGATGGTATGGACCCAAGCACCGACGGTATCGAAAGAGTGGCTCCTAATCAGTACATTGTAAGTTGCTGGAATGGCATTGTTTATTACATTGTAGCAGGCGCGCAAAAAATAACTTTATTTGACACCAGATCAGAAAAAATAAACAGCGCAGACATTGGCTATGACGCAAAAAAGAAAATCATTTACGTGCCTACGTTTATGAAAAATTCGGTGGTGGCTTATCAGTTGCAAATTCAATAAGCAAAGAGCGGCATGCGATTTAAATATATATTTAGTGTAATGGTGTTCGGCGTTTTTTGCGCGGCCGCGGCCGCGCAAAAAACCCAAGTTCAGCGGGCCAAAAATGTACTCATTATTTACAGTGATGATCAAAGTTTTGCCACCATACATGCACTGGGCAACAAGCAAATTAAAACACCCAACCTAGATAAACTCGTAGCAAGGGGACTTACTTTTACGCAAGCGCATGTGATGGGTGGGCACCAAGGTGCTGTTTGTATACCAAGCCGCGTGATGCTTTTAACTGGCAGGTATGTAAATAGGCTCCCTGGCGATGGTGGTAAAATACCAGATAGTTTAACTGGCCTCCCCGAAGTACTTCAAACTAAAGGTTACACTACTTTTCATACCGGCAAATGGCATTCAGACAAAGCGTCGCATCACCGTTTTTTTAATGATGGCGGCCATATATTTTTTGGTGGTATGCACTTCGAAAATAATGGAGGGCAGTTTCATCCAACCGTCAATAGTTTTGACCCTACCGGTTTGTATGACCCAAAAAACAGTTGGAAGAGCGATACGTTTAGCACCGAATTATATGCCGGTACAGCTATTCAATTTTTAAGCAGCAAAAAAGCAAAAGAGCAGCCATTTTTTTGTTATGTCGCACTCACCTCACCTCACGACCCACGCACCCCTCCTACCAAATATGACGCTTGGTACAACCCCGACACCATAACACTACCGCCTAATTTTTTACCGCAACACCCTTTTGATAATGGTGATTTAGCAGTAAGAGATGAAATGTTATTACCGCATCCCCGAACTCCGGAGGCTGTTAAAAAAGAAATAGCACATTACTATGGTATGGTATCGGAACTAGACGCACAACTAGGGCGCATTTTAGCTGCACTTGACGCTTCTGGACTTACAAATGAAACACTGATTGTTTTTGCTGGCGATAACGGACTCGCAGTTGGACAGCACGGCTTACTCGGCAAACAAAATTTATACGAACATAGTATATGTGTACCCCTTATTATGGCAGGACCCGGCATACCGGTCAATAAAAAAAATAATGGGTTTACCTATTTAAGTGATATCAACCCCACGATCTACGAATACCTAAATATTCAAAAACCAAGTAGCGTAGAAGCAGTAAGCCTTATGCCGAGTATTAAAAATCCGGGGGCAAATATTAGAACGCAAATTTATAATGTGTACGGACATTGGAGCCGAAGTATCAAAACCAGTGATGGTTTCAAACTCATTGTTTACAATGTTAAAGGGGTGCTCACCACACAATTATTTGATTTAAACAAAGACCCTTTCGAAATAAATAATTTAGCAGCAGATCCAGCCATGCAAATTAAAATTGCAAGCATGCGTGCAGCGTTAAAAAAAGAAATGCTAGAAAAGCATGACAATTTAAATATTGATTTACCAGACTGGGGACGCCTACCCAACCAAAAAAGTTTTGGGAGCTAAAAATAAATCCTATGAAAAAACAATTTTCGTTTTTATGTATATTATTACTCGTTTGTAGTAATCTGATACAAGCTCAAAAAAGTAGCAATAAGCCACCTAATATTATTGTTATTTTTTCGGACGACCATACCCAGCAAACCATTAGTGCATATGGCAAAAGCCTGATGCAAACGCCCAATATCGACCGTATTGCTAATGAAGGTATGATTGCAAAAAATACATTTGTAACCAACTCCATTTGTGCGCCTAGCAGAGCGGTATTGTTAACCGGAAAATACAACCACATCAACGGTTTAAAAGACAATGGACCCCGCAGGTTTTTTGATGGTAACCAACAACAGGTTCAAAAACTACTCAAACAAAAAGACTACCAAACTGCCTGGATTGGAAAATGGCATTTACAAACACTTCCATCGGGCTTTGACTTTTTTAGAATACTACCGGACCAGGGTCAATACTTCCAGCCCAACTTTATTAATATGCCTAACGACACAACTTCGTACAAGGGCTATACCACAAATTTAATAACCGAATTTTCTAAAAGCTGGTTAGATAAACGAGATACGAGTAAACCATTCTTTTTAGTAGTGGGCGAAAAAGCAACACACCGCAACTGGATGCCTGACGTAGAAGACCTAGGTGTTTTTGACAATATCGATTTTCCCTACCCTGCCAACTTTATGGACACGTATAATGGTCGTGAAGCAGCGCGCCTCCAAGACATGACCGTAGATAAAACCATGGTTTTACAGGACGATTTAAAAATCAATGTCAACTGGGATAAAGTAGGCCCTGGCATGTTTGCCAGACTTGATCCAACTCAAAAAGCGGCGTACAAAAAATATTACACTGAAATTTCCAAACAGTATGAAGCTATTAAAAACGATAGCGCTGCCCTACTTAAATTTAAATTTGAAAGATACCTCAAAGATTACCTGGCAACCGCAAAATCGTTGGATAGAGGCATTGGCAACATACTAGACTATTTAGCAAAAAATAAATTAGATCAAAACACGGTTGTAATATACGCCTCCGATCAAGGTTTTTATATGGGCGAACACGGATGGTTTGACAAACGTTTTATGTATGAAGAGAGTTTACGTACCCCTTTTGTAATGCGTTACCCGGGTCAAATTAAACCAGGCACTCAGTTACAAGAAATGATTGTAAATATTGATTTTGCACCTACCATTTTAAATATTGCTGGTATTCAAACGCCTTCCGATATGCAAGGGAAAAGCTTTTTGCCACTTG
>JBIKIS010000058.1:0-12248 GCA_044361485.1 Sediminibacterium sp. | reverse complement strand
GTTGGACGTGCGTTACCCGATGCACGTGATGGTTTTAAACCTGTTCACCGCAGGGTTTTATTTGCCATGAATGAACTTGGCAATAATTACAACAAGCCTTATAAAAAATCTGCGCGTATAGTTGGTGAAGTAATGGGTAAGTTTCACCCACACGGTGATGCATCCATTTACGATACCCTTGTTCGTATGGCGCAAGATTGGACCATGCGTTATACGCTTGTAGATGGTCAGGGTAACTTTGGTAACCAAGATGGTGATCCACCAGCTGCTATGCGTTACACAGAGGCGCGCCTTCAAAAAATTGCTGAAGCCATGATTGACGATATCGAAAAAGATACCGTTGATTTTCAACTCAACTTTGATGATTCATTAAAAGAACCAACCGTTCTTCCAACGCGTATTCCGCAATTATTGGTAAACGGTTCTTCTGGTATTGCCGTAGGTATGGCTACCAATATGATGCCGCACAACTTAAGTGAAGTGATTGATGGTTGTGTTGCATACGTAGACAACCGTGATATCACTGTAGAAGAATTAATTACACATGTTAAAGCACCAGATTTCCCTACCGGTGGTGTGATTTTTGGTATGGAAGGTGTTAGACAAGGTTTGCTTACTGGTAGAGGTAGGGTTGTGCTCCGTGGTAAATGCCAGGTAGACACCAAGCAAAGTGGTCGTGAGCAAATCGTTATTACAGAAGTTCCTTATCAAGTAAACCGCGATAATTTAACGGACCGTATTGGACAACTCGTTAACGATAAAACCATCGAAGGAATTTCTAACGTTAACAACGAAAGTAACAAACGTGAAGGAACGCGTATCGTACTCGATTTAAAACGTGATGCAGTTGCACAGGTTGTTATCAATCAGTTATATAAATTTACCGAGCTTCAAACAAGTTATGGTATCAATAACGTTGCTTTAACAAAAGGCAAACCTAAAATCATGAACCTCCGCGATTTAATTGTAGAGTTCATTGAGTTTAGAATGGAAGTGGTTATTCGCCGCGCTAAATTTGAACTTAAAAAAGCAGAAGAGCGTGCGCATATTTTAGAAGGCTATTTAAAAGCGCTGGATCATTTAGATGAAGTGATTGCACTTATTAGAGCTAGCCGCACTCCCGACGAAGCAAAAGACACTTTAATTGCGCGTAGTAAAGAAGAACGCTGGATGCTCAAACAAGAAATGTTTGATGAAGTAACCAGGGAATTATACAAACAAGAAAACGGTTTATCTGAAGCGCAAGCTAAAGCAATATTAGAACTTCGTTTACAACGTTTAACCGGTATGGAGCGTGATAAAATCATTGAAGAGTTCAATGGTTTAATTAACACCATCAAAGATCTTAAGGCATTACTTGGTTCCGAAGATTTACGTTATGCGCTTATCAGAACTGAATTACTAGAAGTTAAAGAAAAATTTGGTGACGCACGTAAAAGTGAAATACAATACCTCGCAGATGAAATGCGTATCGAAGATTTAATTGAAGACGAAGACGTGGTAATCACCATTTCTCATTTAGGTTATATCAAGCGTACGTCTGCTACCGAGTATCGTCAACAAAGGCGTGGCGGAAGGGGTGCGGTAGGTTCAAAAACCCGAGAAGAAGATTATGTAGAGCATTTATTTGTGGCTTCTACACACGATACCATGATGTTCTTTACCGAAAAAGGTAGATGCTTCTGGCTACGTGTATATGAAATTCCTGAAGGAGAAAAACAATCTAAAGGACGTGCTATTCAAAACCTCATCCAAATTCCGCCAGACGATAAAGTAAAAGCCATTATCGAGGTTAAAAAATTAGCAGATAAAGATTTTGTTCAAAATCACTATATTATTTTGTGTACCAAAAAAGGTATCATCAAAAAAACTTCACTCGAAGATTTTAGTAGACCAAGAGCAAATGGCGTAAATGCTATCACCATTAATGAAGGCGATGAATTACTAGAAGCGCGCATGACAGATGGTGCTTCAGAAATTATGTTGGCTTTAAAATCTGGACGTGCTATTCGTTTCGAAGAAGTTAAAGTACGTGCTACCGGACGTGGTGCCATTGGTGTAACGGGTATCGAAGTTGACGACGAAAAAGACGAAGTAGTAGGTATGATTTGTGTAAATAAAGAAGATGCTACCCGTACTATATTAGTAGTAAGTGAAAAAGGTTATGGTAAGCGTACCCCAATTGACGAGTACCGTATTACCAATAGGGGCGGTAAGGGTGTAAAAACCATTAACGTTACCGATAAAACCGGTAGACTTGTAGGTATTTTATATGTAACCGAAAAAGAAGACTTAATCATCACTTGTAAATCGGGTGTAACCATACGTACCGGAATTCAAGATATTAGAGAAGCAGGAAGAGCAACACAAGGCGTCAAACTCATCAGAATTGATGAAGGAGATGAAATTGCTGCTATTTCTCAAATCGAAGAAGCTGAGGAAGATATGGATGCAGTAGTTGAAGGTGCAGATGGTGCTGAAAATGCGGCTGTTGATACAAATACGGAGGCTAACGCTTCAGATGATGCCGCTACAGATGTTCAAGGTGAATCTGATAATACAATTACTAATTAATTTATAATTTAATAAAACTCCAGTTATGAAGAAGATTTTATTAGTGCTTATCTTTGCAGTTGCTGCCAATTGCGTGAGTGCACAAGACTTCAAAAAGGTAAAAATTGCCGTAGGTATTTTAAAATGGGAAGATGCTAAAAACGAGTTAGATAAATTAGCAAATGACCCTAAAGCAAAAGACAAACCTGAATTTTACTACTATCAAGCACGTATTTATGCTTCTCTTTTTAAAGATGCTGCCTTACGCGCAAAGTATCAAAATGCAAGCGAGGTAGCTGCTGCTGCCTTAGAAAAATATGCATCGATGGATGCAGGTTTTGCAAAAATTAAAGAATTGGGTGGGGTAGAGCCATACTTTGATATGTACGCTACCTATTTTCAATCTGGTGTAAATGTTTTTAATGAAAAATCTTGGTTACCTGCTGCCGAAAATTTTGTTAAGGCCATCTATTATATTGATATCATCATCAAAAATAAATGGGCAGCTTCTCCAACTTTAACTATGGATACTACTGCCTTATTATATGCAGGATATGCATTTCAGAATGCCAATCAAATGGATGACGCTGCTAAATATTATGGTCGTCTTGCCGATAGTAAAGTGAACGAAGCTATTTATTTAGATCTATATCGTTTTCTAGCTCAACACTTCACTAAAACTAATAACGAAGCTTCATTTTTTAAGTACCTAGCACTTGGAAAAGAAATTTACCCTAAAGAAGTTTGGGATGATTATGAAGTTGACTTTATTGACACCAATTACGATTTAGCTAAAAAAACTTCTTTGTATGACACAGAAGATGCTGCTGGAAAATTAACCGATAAGAAATATTTACAGTTTGGTGATTTGTTTGTTAACGTAAAAAATAAAGAAAAAGATTTAGACAGTGCAACACAAGTTAAATACACGCTTAAAGCTGCCGATGCATTTAAGAAAGCATTCCAATTAAATAATGCAAATGCTGCTGCCATTTTTAACGTAGGTGTCATTTATTATAACATTTTTGGTGAGTATGATGATCAGGTGAGTGCAAACATTAGAGCGCTTCGTGCTATTAGTACTGCAAACGAAGAAGAGTTTGCTGCTAAAAAAGCGGCTGCAAAAACACCACAAGCTAAAGCAGCTGTTAATAAAGCAGCAGCTGATAAGTTAGCTGCAGCGCAGGCTCCATTAAAACAGCTCAATGCAAGCATTGATGTCGAAGTTCAAAAAAATATTGATATCTCAATTGATGCATTAGAAAAATCTTATTTGGCATTAAAAGACAAAACAGATCGTTCTAAAAGAGATAATAACTTATTAAATAATTGTGCGCGTTACCTTACTAATTTATACGAGGTTAAAAGAAATAAATTTAGAGGTAAGGATCCACAAAAATTTGATATGTACGAAGCTAAATACAAAGAGTTTGATGCCTTGCAAAATTCGTTTGGCAACTAATTTAATATTTAGTTAAACGGTAAAAATTTATCGTGTTGTATGGTTTGAATGATAGGGGCTTTTGGGTTTAATTTTTCACCATTCAATACTTTTTCATAGAGGCGTACATAAGACGCAGACATTTGAATATGTGTAAAGTTATCCATCACATATTCGTGACAATGTTTTCTATTAAAATCATTTACACATGCAACAGCATCAGCTAACCCTGATGCTGTTGTTGTTAAATATCCAACCTCGGGAACAACAATTTCTGGGAGTGAGCCATAGGGGGTTCCAAACACCGGACAACCAAAATATAAACTTTCGATAAGTGCTAGTCCAAAGGGTTCATGCCACCGTACCGGAAATATGAGACCCTTTGAGTATTTAATAATCTCATTTTTTTCTGCGCCGCCTTGCATGCCATCAAATCTTACATGGGTATCAAAGCTTAAGCGAATGCCCTGATTAAAATTAAAACGAACCCCACCAACCACCCTTAATTTTTGGTGGGCTAGTTTGGAAATATGAATAGCACCCTTTACGTTTTTAACGCGCCAGGCTGCGTCACCTAAAAAGTGAAAATAGTTTTTGACCGCATCTGTATTCAATATGGGTGTTCCATAATCCGATGGGTCAATACCATTATGTACATAACAATCAGACCCAAAACGGGCAGCATGATTTTTAGATACAAAAACGGTATTCTCGTCTAATTCCATTGCATGGTTTAAGTTGCCATGCATGGTTTGTATATAGGGGATATTTGGAATTTCGTTTACATGGTGGTTTAAGTGCACCACATCAATGCCTGCAGGAATGAGCGTATTAAACGTAACCGATTCGTTGTAGGTATACACATTTGCAAAATCGCAACTTGATCCTGGAGCTACCAAATATGAAACCTGATGACCAGCTTTAACAAGCGCTTTACCGAGCCACCAAATTACGCGTTCGGTGCCGCCATATTTATGAACCGGGATAGAAGTATTGTTAACGATCAAAATATGCATGCACAATATTAAGACATTTCATTTGGCAGCCATAGACTAGAAGCTTTGTTTGTTCTAATTATCTATTTAACATAATATTAATTATAGGATATAATATTAGATCTAAATATGGGCTTGAGAGTCAATATTGACCAATCATTGGCTAATCTTAATTGAGTCTATATTGGTTATATTTGAATCTCATTATACCCTAACATAATATACCTCCATGTTACAAAGACGCAAATTTTTAGAACTCAGTTCACTTGGTTTATCAGCCATCACATTTTCTGGTTTTACCAGTAAGACCAATAATCCAGCTGGTAAAAAACCCATTGTAATTTCTACTTGGGCCGAAGGATTAAACGCCAATAAAGCAGCTTGGGCGGTTTTAAAAAATGGCGGTCGTGCTCTGGACGCCGTTGAACAAGGTGTAATGGTTACCGAAAATAGCCAAAACTGTTGTGTGGGACTTGGTGCCAATCCGGACAGAGACGGTTACGTTACCCTCGACGCTTGTATTATGGACGAATTTGCCAATTGCGGTTCGGTAGCATTTTTGGAGCGGATAAAGCATCCAATATCTGTGGCTAGACGTGTTATGGAAAAAACACCCCACGTTATGCTCGTTGGTTCTGGTGCGCAACAATTTGCTGTGGCCGAAGGATTCCCATTAGAATCTGAAAAATTATCACCAGACGCTGAGCGTTCTTATAAAAAATGGCTTGAAAAAAGTGAATACAAACCCGTTATTAATATTGAAAACTCGGGTAACAATCTAAAATCTCAATTGGCATTTGCACCTAAAAAATTAGAAAATGGCAACTGGAACCATGATACCATTGGTATGGTAGCATTAGATGCCAATGGTAATTTAAGTGGTAGCTGTACCACATCTGGTATGGGTTTTAAAATGCGAGGACGCCTGGGTGATTCTCCTATTATTGGCGCTGGTTTATTTGTAGACAATGAAGTTGGTGCTGCCACTGCAACGGGTCAGGGTGAAGATGTGATTCGTATTTGTGGATCGCATTTAGTGGTTGAACTGATGCGTATGGGTAATTCTCCCGAGGAGGCTTGTAAAAAAGCGGTAGAGCGTATTATAAAAATTAAAGGTGTTAAAGCGCGTGATATTCAGGTTGGATTTATTGCCATCAATAAGCGTGGTGAATATGGTGGATACTGTATTCAAAAAGGTTTCAACTTTGCTGTTTGTACAGGCGATGATTCCAATATTTTAGTGGACGGTAAACACATTCTTTAATTTTACGCGTACAAATTATATCTATGCTTGAAGTTGCTGTTTTTAATATCGAATCTGCTATTGCTGCAGAAGCCGCTGGTGCCAACCGTTTAGAGCTTTGTGAAAATCCAAATGAAGGAGGTACTACCCCATCTTATGGCACTTTAACTGTTGTAGCAAAAACAATTTCCATTCCTGTTTTTCCAATTATAAGACCCCGTGGCGGCGATTTTTTATACACAAACGCAGAGTTTGAAGTCATGAAAAATGACATTCAAATTTGTAAGGAACTTGGTTTTGCAGGCGTTGTAATTGGATTGTTATTACCAGATGGTAGTATCGATAAAGAGCGTACCAAAGAATTGGTGCAACTTGCTGCACCAATGGCTGTTACGTTTCACCGTGCGTTTGATAGGTGTAATGATCCTATCAAAGGCTTACATGATATTATTGAAACGGGTTGTAAAAGAATTTTAACCAGTGGTCAAGTGCCAAGCGCCCCAGATGCATTAGATCTATTACAAACACTTGTACACGAAGCGGGTGACAATATTATTATTATGCCAGGAAGTGGCGTTAGAGGAAATAATATTGGGAATATTAAGCAGGTAACAAAAGCAAAAGAATTTCATTCATCTGCAAGAAAAGTGGTGCCAACCAATATGCAATTTGCCAAAGAGTCGATGCAAGAAAATTTGCAAAACATGCTAGTAGATGCAGCAGATATTAAAAACATGCTTGCTGCCATTGCGTAAATATGCGCTACACAATTAATAGAGCATTCGCACCTTGATGGTTTCTTTGACTTCTTTTAAAAGTTCCAATGCACGTTTAGACAATTTAGTATCTACGTCTAAAACAACATATCCAATTTCTTCATTGGTTTTTAAATATTGACCAACAATATTAATGTTGTTTTTAGAAAGTGCCGTATTAATAGCACTTAATACACCCGGCACATTATTATGCATGTGTAATATTCGGTGCGCACCATCTACAGGTGGTAACGCAATGGATGGAACAGAGTGAGAACCATTGGTGATGCCACGCTCTAAGTATTGAAATAATTTTATGCTTACGTCTTCACCAATATTTTGTTGTGCTTCTTCTGTGGATCCACCAATATGTGGTGTTAAAATAACGTTTGGTAAACCTTGTAATGGTGTGGTAAATGTATCTCCATTTTTTTCTGGTTCTACTGGAAATACATCGATGCCTGCACCGCCAATATGTCCGTCTTTAATAGCTTCTGCTAAGGCTTTGAGGTCTACGACTTCTCCCCTTGCATAGTTTAATAGTAATGCCCCTTTCTTAAAATATTTAAGATTATTTTTATTGATTAAATTTTTTGTTTGTGGTGTTTCAGGCACATGTAATGAAACAATGTCTGAAGCAGTCAGTAATTCTTTTAAATTTTTTGCAGGCACTGCATTACCTAATGGGAGTTTTGTTTCGGTATCATAAAACATTACTTTAATGCCAATCGCTTCTGCTAGTACACTTACTTGTGAGCCAATATTGCCATATCCAATAATCCCTAAAGTTTTTCCGCGTAATTCAAAACTACCTTTGGCTTCTTTCATCCAAATGCCATTGTGTGCTGCTGTATTTTTATCTGAAATACGACGAATAAGCATGGTAGAAATTCCAATTACAAGCTCCGCAACACTTCTAGTATTACTATAGGGTGCGTTAAAAACAACCACCCCTTTTTTAGAAGCTGCTTTAATATCTACTTGATTGACGCCAATACAAAAACAGCCAATGGCTTGTAGTTTTTTTGCAGCAGCAAGCACCTTTGGGGTAATTTGTGTTTTTGAACGAATCCCAATTAAATGAACGTCTTTAATTTCTTTGATGAGTTCATCTTCGCTAAGTGCACCAGCTATTTTTTTAACGTTGGCGTATCCATTTTGCTTGAATTGCTGAACTGCTTTTTCGCTAATATTCTCTAAAAATAAAATATTAATTTTCTCTTTGGGGAAACTGGTTAATGCTTGCTTGCTCATGTTTGCAAATTTAAGCAATTGTGTGTAGAAAGTTTGGATTGCACAACAGTTATTCACGTTTGCCTCCCGAATGCTTTAATGTGATATTTTAGCACCACTAGAAAACTAACATATGGTTGCTAAATATTTATACGCCTTTTCCTTCTTTTTTGTCCTATTTGCCTGTGGTGCCAAGCCAAAACCTACGTCATCAACTCCTTATATTTTTTCTGTTATCGATTCAAAAACCAAAGAAAAATATGCCAGTCAAATACGTGCATCCTACGAAAATGTGTTGGGTAAAAGAGGTTTTAATGGTGCCATATTAGTTGCAAAAAACGGGGAGATATTATTTGAAGACTACCAAGGTTTTTATGATGTAAAATCAAAATCACCCATCACCCCTACTTCAACATTTCATATTGCTTCTACTACTAAAACCTTTACTGCCATGGCCATTTTAAAGCTTTGGGAAGAAGGTAAAATTGAATTGGATAAAACAGTAGATCATTATTTGCCTGGTTTCCCTTACGTTGACATTACGGTTCGGATGCTCCTGAACCACAGAAGTGGGTTAAATAATTATGCCTATTTCATGGTAGATAAACAATTGCAGGCCTATAAAGTAAAAGGTAAAAGAGGTAGATGGATCAAAAAATACCGTACCATAAAACTTCCTGTAGTGGTTAAGCCAGGCCTTGTTAACAATCAAGATATGCTTGATTTTATGATAAAATACAAGCCAGCTGTTGTGTTTGGTGCCAATAGAGCTTTTAGTTATTCAAACACCAATTATGCCCTTTTAGCCCTAATTATTGAAAAATTATCGGGAAAAGACTACCCTACTTATTTAAAAGATGCCATATTTACCCCATTGGGTATGGAAAATAGCTATGTGTTTTCGCAAAAAGACTCGGTGCATTATCAGCCCTCCTATTATGCCAATAATCGCCCCTATTTACTTGAAAAGTATGATTGTATATATGGGGATAAAAATATATATAGTACTGTTCGGGATCTGTTATTATGGGATAAAGCTCTATATCAGGGTGCTTTTGTTAGTCAAGCCACTTTGCAAATGGCATTTGAACCCGGCAGTAATGAACTCCCCTCTATACACAACTATGGTTTAGGGTGGCGCATGTTAAATCAGCCAGATCAAAAAATTATTTATCATAATGGTTGGTGGCATGGAAACAATGCTGTTTTTAGTAGATTCATTAATGACACGTCAACCATTATCGTATTAGGAAATAGATTTAACCGTAATATATACAAAGCCAAGAACATAGCTGCTTCCTTTTTGGCAGGTTCCGATACAACTTCAGTGGCCGAATAGTTAAGCATTTGAACCAAAAACTTATACAAACAAGGGTCAATTTGGGTGATTTTTAGCCAATTACCCTTATTTTTGCAGACTTTTAAAATCTAATTTTTTACTAGATCCAATCGATTATGAACAACATGTTGTTTTATGCCGTTCCGGCGATGGGACTTATAGGTCTCCTTTACACACTCGTTAAATTTTTATGGGTATCTAAGCAAGATGCGGGTAACCCAAGAATGAAAGAAATTAGTGACTACATTGCTGAAGGTGCTATGGCATTTTTAAAAGCAGAGTGGAAGATCCTAGCTTATTTTGTTGTTATTGTAGCCTTATTATTAGGTTTCATGGCAAATTCTAATGAAAGTAGCCATTGGAGTATTGCTATCTCTTTTATAATTGGTGCAGTGTTTAGTGCAACAGCTGGTTACATTGGTATGAAGGTTGCAACTAAAGCAAACGTTCGTACTGCCGAAGCTGCTAAAACAAGTTTATCTCGTGCACTTAAAGTATCTTTTACAGGTGGATCTGTTATGGGTATGGGTGTATCTGGTTTAGCTGTTTTAGGTTTAGGTGGTTTATTTTTAATAATTAAACATTTCTTCTCTCCAGATGGTGATGCAGAAGGTATGTTACGTACCATAGAAATTTTAACTGGATTCTCTTTAGGTGCTGAGTCTATCGCTTTATTTGCGCGTGTAGGCGGTGGTATTTATACCAAAGCTGCAGACGTTGGAGCAGATTTAGTAGGTAAAGTTGAAGCTGGTATTCCTGAAGATGATCCGCGTAACCCTGCAACCATTGCAGATAACGTTGGTGACAACGTAGGTGACGTTGCAGGTATGGGTGCCGATTTATTTGGTTCTTATGTTGCAACTGTATTAGCAACAATGGTATTAGGTCAAGAAGTTACAGGTGCTAACAAAGCGCCACTTGTTGATGCTTTTGGCGGTCTATCTCCTATTTTATTACCTATGCTAATTGCTGGTATCGGTATTATTTTATCAATCATTGGTACCCTATTTGTAAGAATTAGTGATAAAGCAGGTTTAAATACTGCAACTGTGCAAAATGCACTGAACATGGGTAACTATGGTTCTATGATTTTAACAGCAGTAGTTTGTTATTTCTTAGTAGGAAATGTATTACCTGAAACCATGTATTTACGTGGCTTAGAATTCACAAGAAACGGTGTAATTGGTGCGATTGGTGTAGGTCTTGTAGTAGGTGTGTTAATGAGTATCATTACTGAATATTACACTGCAATGGGTAAGCGTCCAGTATTAAGTATTATCAAACAATCTAGTACAGGTCATGCAACTAATATTATTGGTGGCTTAGCAATTGGTATGGAGTCTACCTTCTTACCTATTTTAGTATTAGCTGCTGGTATCTTTGGTTCTTTCTATTGTGCAGGTTTATACGGTGTGGCAATTGCTGCTGCAGGTATGATGGCAACTACGGGTATGCAACTTGCAATTGATGCTTTTGGTCCTATCGCAGATAATGCTGGTGGTATCGCAGAAATGAGTGAGTTACCAGCCGAGGTGCGTGAAAAAACAGATATTTTAGATGCGGTAGGTAATACTACAGCTGCAAGTGGTAAAGGTTTTGCCATTGCTTCTGCTGCATTAACTTCACTTGCATTATTTGCTGCGTTTGTGGGTGTTGCAATGCCTGATAACCAGCACATCGATATTTACAAAGCCGACGTATTAGCTGCCTTATTTGTAGGTGGTATGATTCCTTTCATCTTCTCTTCTTTAGCAATTAGAGCAGTGGGTGAAGCAGCTATGAGCATGGTAGAAGAAGTGCGTCGTCAGTTCCGTACCATTCCTGGAATTATGGAAGGTACAGGTAAGCCAGAATACGATAAGTGTGTGGCAATTTCAACTGAGGCATCTCTTAAAAAAATGATGTTACCTGGTGCTATCACTATTGTATCACCTTTATTGGTTGGATTTTTATTAGGTCCAGAAGCCCTTGGTGGTTTCTTAGCAGGTGCTACTGTAAGTGGTGTTTTAATGGGAATTTTCCAAAACAACGCAGGTGGAGCTTGGGACAATGCTAAAAAATCTTTTGAGAAAGGTGTTGAAATTAACGGTGAGATGTTCTACAAAAAATCTGAACCACACAAAGCATCTGTAACAGGTGACACGGTGGGTGATCCATTTAAGGATACATCAGGTCCATCAATGAATATCTTAATTAAGTTAATGTCAATTGTTTCTTTAGTAATTGCGCCAACGCTTGCTAAAATGCACCCAACATCTAGTGCAACTATAACAAAAACACAAACAGTAGAAATGTCAATTATTAGCACCGATACTTCTGCTAATGCTATTGATACTGCAAATACAGTTACCATTTCTGCAGATTCTAAAACACTAGTGCAAGCTTTACAAGAAGATGGTTTAGCACCAAAAGACAATGTAAAGATTGAAGTGAAAGATGGTAATATTTCAGTAAATGGTAAAGCACTTACACCAGAACAAAATGAAAAATACAAAAGTTATTTGCACATTAAAATGGCAGTTAAACAATAACTTTTAAAGTATACGAATTTAAATCCCTCCTCTTTTGGAGGGATTTTTTTTGTACTATTGTAATACAAATTTTGGTATGGGAAAATATATAAAGCCTACAGAAAAAGAGTTTGAGATATTATCTGTTCTATGGCAGGAAGGTTCGGCATCTGTAAAAA
>JBIKIS010000175.1:0-3795 GCA_044361485.1 Sediminibacterium sp. | reverse complement strand
GTAAATTTTATCGGTCAACATTTAAAATAAAAAAATTACATTTATTGAATAGAATTTATCACGAACCTTTTACGATTATGCAAAACAACATTCAAAAGCAGCAACTCTTTATTGCCAGCTGCTTAGCACTCCTTGTTACTTCCTTATCTTTTGGAATTAGAGCGGGTATTTTAGGCCAGTTGGGTGAACAGTTTCAGCTAGATCCTGGACAGCTCGGAACCATTGCTGCCACTGCCTTTTGGGGCTTTCCATTAGCGGTTGTAATAGGCGGTTTTGTGGTGGATATTATTGGCATGAAAAAGTTATTGTTGGTGGCCTTTGTATTTCATTTGGCAGGTATTTTATTAACCGTTTTTGCCGGTGGCTATTGGGGTTTATTTATTTCTACGCTTTGTATTGGAATTGCCAACGGAACCGTAGAAGCAGCTTGTAACCCACTAGTAGCAACCATTTACGCGGATAATAAAACCACTAAACTCAACCACTTTCACTTGTGGTTCCCGGGTGGTATTGTAATAGGCACACTCATTGTTTATTTCTTAAGCAAAGCCGGTATTGGATGGCAGGTGCAGGTAGGACTGATGGCTATTCCAACATTACTCTATGGATACTTTTTTAGCAAATTAGATTTTCCGGTTACAGAACGTGTGGCGAGTGGAATTTCTACAGCCGCGATGTATAAGGCCTTACTTAACCCACTATTTATTTTCATGATTGTGCTCATGTTTGGTACTGCTATTACCGAATTATTTACGGGTCAGTGGATTGATGTATTACTTAAAAATGTTTCTGATAATGCACTTTTATTATTAACCCTAGAAACGGGTATTATGGTGATTGGCCGTGGCCTTGCAGAACCCGTGGTACACCGCTTTTCACCAACGGGTGTTTTATTTTTATCGGCGGTATTATCGGCCCTAGGACTTTATATTATGGGTCACACAACAGGAAATATGTTATTTGTTGGTGCGATTGTTTTTGGTATGGGTGTATGTTATTTTTGGCCTACCATGCTTGGTTTTGTTGCAGAAAATTTACCAGAAACAGGCGCCGTAGGTTTAAACCTTATGGGTGGTGCAGGTATGTTTGCCGTATCGGTGTATATGATATTTATGGGTGATCATTATGCGGCGTTACAAGCTTCATCATTAACGCCAGCTGAGGCTGGTCAGGCCGTATTAAATACTACACTTTTGATTCCTGTATTTTTATCAGTAGCATTTGCAGGTTTATTTTTATACATGCGTAATAAAAATAAAGTAGCCGCTTAATATTTTAAAAGAAAAACAATGTCCAACAATAGAAGAAACGTAATTAAAAATATGGTGGCAGGTGCTGCTACCTTTGCTGCAAGTAGTGCCCTTGGATCACTTGCATCTGCGGCAACAGCTAACCCTGAAATACCTATGGATAAAGGATTAAATGGAAACATCAATCATTCGGTATGCCGTTGGTGCTTTAGTGGTATCCCACTCGAAGATCTATGTAAAGCAGCCAAGGAAATGGGTCTTGTAGGAATAGATTTAGTAGGTCCTTCCGATTGGCCCATGTTAAAAAAATATGGACTTATTTCTACTATGTGTAATGGTGCCGAAATTGGTTTAACAAAAGGTTGGGCCGATAAAACCAACCATGCGGCACTCATTCAAAAATACAATGAGCATATCGATTTAGTGGCGGATGCAGGCTACACCAATTTAATTTGTTTTAGTGGTAATAGAACAGCTACCCTTGATGATGCAACAGGTCTTGAAAACTGTGCGGAAGGTCTAAAACAAATTATGGCCCACGCCGAAAAAAGAGGTGTTACCATTATTATGGAACTCCTCAATAGTAAAGTAGACCACAAAGATTATATGTGTGATAGAACGGCTTGGGGCGTAGAACTTTGTAAAAAAATTGGATCGCCTAATTTTAAATTGCTCTACGATATTTACCATATGCAGGTAGATGAAGGTGATGTGATTCATACCATTAATACCTACCACGAATACATTGGTCATTACCACACAGCGGGTGTGCCTGGGCGTCATGAAATTGATGATACACAGGAGTTGTATTACCCGGCTATCATGAAAGCTATTGTAGCTACTGGATTTAATAAGTATGTAGCACAAGAATTTATTCCAGCGTCCAAAGATCCACTTGCTTCACTCAGGCAAGCCATTAAAATTTGTGATGTATAATTTATCAATCAATAACCATGAATAGAAGAGAAGCCTTATCAAGTGTTGCCCTATTACTAGGAGGAACTATTATTGGATCATCTGCTTTTTTGAGCGGTTGTAAAGCAAACCCAGATGTTGCTGCGGGCGTATTGTCTGCATCAGATATGCGCTTGTTAAACGACATCGCTGAAATTATTATTCCTACTACTAACACACCAGGTGCAAAAGCAGCCAAAGTGGGTGAGTTTATGGGCGTGATTGTAACAGATTGTTACGAAGCCAAAGACCAAAAAGTATTTAAAGACGGACTAGCCGCGCTCGCTGCTAAATTTAAAGCAGCAGCACCCGACGCACAACAAAAAATGATTGTTGATTTGGATGCAGAAGCAAAAAAATACCAAGAAACCAAAACGGCGGAACAACCTACCCATCATTTTACCATGATTAAGCAGCTTACACTTTGGGGTTACTTTAGCTCTGAAATAGGCGCCACACAAGCACTACGCTATGTTGCCATTCCGGGTAAATATGAAGGTTGTGTGCCTTACAAAAAAGGTGATAAAGCTTGGGCTACCTAGATAGATTTTTTGGAGCCGCAATATTTTTGAATTTTAAATTATTTATTTGATGTCTATTAATAGAAGAGATTTTTTACGAAGTGGTTCAATGGCAGCGCTAGGATTGAGTGTACCTTTTTTAACAAAGGCTAATTTTTTAGATGCGCCCGCAGGATTTAAAATTCCAAACTTTGGTATACAACTTTGGACGGTTAAAGAAAACATGATGGCGGATGCCAAAGGCACGCTTGCAAAACTTGCAAGTTTTGGTTACAAACAAATTGAAAGTTACGAAGGCCCACAAGGTATGTTTTGGGGCATGGGTCATACTGGATTTAAATCTTACCTCGATAGTTTAGGTATGAAAATTGTTTCTAGCCACTGTGATAACCTCACTGATTTTGATAGAAAATCGGAACAAGCTGCAGCTATTGGTATGCAGTATTTAATTTGTCCGCACAAGGGCACACAAAAAAGTTTAGATAATTACAAAGCATTTGCCGATGAGTTTAATGCATCTGGTAAAATTGCAAAAAAGTACGGCATCAAATTCGCTTACCACAACCACGATTATTCATTTATTCCAATTGATGGTCAAATGCCACAAGATGTAATGATGCAGGGCACTGATCCTTCTCTGGTAGATTTTGAGATGGATATTTACTGGGTGAATGCAGCAAACGAAGACCCCATTGCATGGTTAAAAAAATATCCAAACCGTTTTAAACTCTGTCACGTTAAAGACCTCGTAAAAACAGCTAATAACGGACACGACTCTTGTGTGCTAGGTACTGGCACCATCGATTTTAAAAAGGTATTAAAAGCTGGCGCTAAATACGGGCTAGAAACTTTTTTTGTGGAGCAGGAAGCGTTTACTGGAACAAGTCCAATAGATGCTGCTGGGCTTGATGCAAAATATATGCAGAAGAATTTTTAGTGCTTGGAAAAGTACGTACATAAAAAGGGCGCCTAAAGGCGCCCTTTTTGCTGGAGCTCGGCTATCACCTGATAGAGCCGATCAATATCGGATTGACTGTTAAAACCATTGATGGAGTATCTGAGGTACACAT
>JBIKIS010000056.1:0-12476 GCA_044361485.1 Sediminibacterium sp. | reverse complement strand
CCTCCTGTGGGGTAAGTGCGGCAGGCACTGGGTTGTAATTATATACGGCTTCGAGGGGCAAGAAACCTCCAAAAGCAATAGAGTCTCGAGGATCTGAAGATTGATAAAAATTTAAATAGCAAGTACCCTGCGGTGTCATAATAACATCATGATGCTGTTTGGCCGCAGTAATGCCGCCTTCTTCTCCCTGCCAACTCATAACGGTTGCATTGGGTGCTAGACCGCCTTCTAAAATTTCATCCCAACCAATAATTTTACGACCCTTGCTGTTTACATATTTTTCTACACGCTGAATAAAATAGCTCTGAAGCGCATGCTCATCAGCGATGCCTTTTTCCTTCATGAGCGCCTGACAAAAACTAGAGCGCTTCCAGGCTGTTTTAGGACACTCGTCGCCACCGATATGAATATAACTAGACGGAAAAATATCCATCACTTCATCTAGCACGTTTTCAATAAAATTAAAGGTGTACTCGCTTGGTGCAAATACATCATCAAATACACCCCATGTTTCTTGCACTATTTTACCACCCTGGTTTTTTATTTTATTTTCGGTAGCAGTCGCATACATGTTTTTAGTGAGCTGCGTGGGTTCGTTTGGAAAACAACTTAACTCCGGATAGGCAGCAATGGCAGCACTTGCATGACCTGGCATTTCAATTTCAGGAATAATATTAATATGTTTAGCCGCAGCATAGGCAACCAAATCTTTTAATTGCGCCTGGGTATAAAAGCCGCCGTAGGCGGCGTTGGTATTGCCCTTACCAGGATACTTGCCTATTAAAGTACCACCACGCACCGATCCTACACTCGTTAATTTTGGATACTTTTTTATTTCAATACGCCATCCTTGGTCTTCGGTTAAATGAAGGTGCAAATTGTTCATTTTTTGCATGGCCATCACATCTATTAATTGCTTGATAAAAGACACTGGCATAAAATGTCTACCCACGTCTAACATGAGGCCTCTATAACCAAAAGCTGGTGCATCATCAATTTCAAGTACTGGAATGTTTTTAGATTGCGCTTCTAATTGTAATAATGTTTGCATGCCATAAAAAGCGCCAGCCTTTGTTTTTGCAGTTATGGTAATTGCAGATGGCGTAACAGACAAATGATAGCCCTCCATTGATGCAACAACAGCCGTTTGCGGATCTACAATTAATTTGGCGGTAGAAGCCGCTGACTTGGTAAGTTTAAAAAAGCCCTTTCCAGTTTCCACTTTATTAGGGTACGGAATAATAGGCAACTGTGCTTCTGCACCAACACTTATGAGTAGCAAAAACAAAAATAAATACTTACACTGCTTCATACAAAACTGGATTTAATGGGGTGTTTATAACTTCACCAACGGTAGCGCCCGGACACCAGGTATCCCAATCGGCCTGCTGGTTGTGGTTTTCCGGTGTTTTTAATACCGTGTCTATATCCATATAAATCATGGTCATTACTTTACGCATATTACCAGACACGTTTGGTCCAGCACGGTGGTACAACCACCCTCTATGAAAACTAATTTCACCTACATCAAAAGGTTCCACCACATGATTAAATGCATGGCGTTTTAATTCGGCTTCTAAAAAAGCTTGGCTTTCGTCACTAATTTGTTTGTCCCTGCCAGCCGTTAATTTGTTACTACCCGCACTAAACTCGAGTGGGCCATAGTTTAAAGGTGTTGCTTGTAATGGTATCCAGGCGGTAACGGTATTTTCTGTAGCGAGTGGCCAGTAATATTGATCCGCGTGCCAAGGGGTATGTCCACCCTTAGGTTCTTTAAAAAGGGCCTGGTCGTGGTATAAACGAACACCCGTTGTTTGCATTAACCCTGTAGCAATCTGCGCAATTTTTTTACTAAATACAATGTCTTTTACTACCTCAGTATGTGTCCACAAATTCATGATTTGCAAAAAAGCCTTACCATAGGTATCACGTTCTTCGAGGGGTATTTGTTGATTATTTAAACGATCTACCTCTTTAGAAATTACTATATTCATGTAGTCAATAACAGATGCGTCAAAAATGTTTTTAATTTTTATAAAACCATTTTCGCTAAAGTACTTGACCTGTGCGGGTGTTACGCTATAGTTTGCATCAAGTGCTGCTTTTACTGATTCTGGCGTAGCGTTCATAACAATTAATTTTACTCAATATAAAATAAATAGTAGAGAATTAGGCCCATCTAAACACATAAGATACACACATGAAACAGCTCCTTAAAACTATCATTTTTCTACTTATAATTAACCAGCTTGCTGCACAGCAGTTTTATGTTTCTACAACAGGTCGCAATAGCAATAATGGAACTGAGCAAAAACCGGTAGCTACCCTACAAAAAGCCCAGGCCCTCGTTAGAGATTTTAAAAAAGCCAACCCAGGCTATAGAGGAGAAATTGTTGTTACGGTGATGCCCGGCACTTATGAATTAACATCAACACTTTCTTTTAATGAAGGTGATGCCGGAAATGAAAATTTACAAGTGATTTGGAAGGCTGCTGAAAATAATAAAGTGATTTTATCTGGTGGAAAAAATATTAATGGCCGCCTATTTAAAAAAGTAACCAACCCCAGTATACTGGCAAGACTAGAAAAAAATGCAGCAGATAATGTTGTTGAGGTTTCTCTTACCAAACTAGGCATCACCAATTTTGGCACACACCAAAGTTATGGACACGGACAACCCGTTATCCCAGCGCCACTAGAACTCTATTATAACGAGGACCCATTATTATTAGCACATTACCCAAACAAAGGCGCTGTAAAAATTGGAAAAGTAATAGACAAAGGATCTGTACCCCGCATTGGCGATAAATCCAATAGAGGTGGATTATTTAACTACACCGATAACAGGCAATCAAAATGGGTAGGCCAAAAAGATATATGGATACAGGGTACTTTTAATTACGGCTTTGCAGACGACTATATTAATATTGCAAACATAGACACCACAAAAAAAGAAATTAAATTAGCCAGCCCACACATTTATGGTATTGCAAATGGCAGAGACTTTCAAGAATACATTGCTTACAATATTTTAGAAGAACTTGATAGCCCTGGCGAGTGGTGGCTAGACAATAAAACGGGTATGCTGTACATATGGCCTCCTACCAATAATAACCCTACTAATAATAGCATCTATAAAACTGATATTGCTGCTGCAAACATTACCGTTTCGATACTTGAAACACCCATCGTATCAATTACAAACGCCAAGCATCTAACAATTGAAGGTTTTACCATAGAAGCCGGAAGAGGCATGGGGATTTACCTAGAAGGAGGCAGCAATAACACCATTGCAGGCTGCACCGTTAGAAACCTTGGAACCTCAGGCATTTTTATGGGACAAGGCGCCGAGGCCAAACAAAAAGACATGAGTATCGATGATTTTGATGGCACCCCTACTTCTGGTATCATTGGAAGCCTTCAAAATTATTTATATAAAAACACCAGTTGGAATAGAAACGCTGGCTTTAACCAAACCATTATTAGTTGCGATATATACAACACTGGAAGTGGTGGTATTTATTTAAGTGGTGGCGATAAAAGAACGCTCACAAAAGCAAACAACATTGTTGAAAATTGTAAAGTACATGACTTTAATAGAAGAAATAAATTTATTTGGTCGGGTATTAGTGTAGACGGATGCGGCAATAAAATTAGACACTGCGAAATATACAATTCAGATTGGCAAGGCATTTTTGTTCACGGCAACGAACACATTTTTGAATACAATAATATCCATCATGTAACACTCAATTCAGACGATACCTCTCCATGGTATATTGGAAGAGACCCCAGCGATAGAGGCAATGTAGTGCGTTATAATTATTTTCATCACATTGGAAATCCCAACCGAATGAATATGGGTATTTATTGTGACGACTCTAGTGCCGATGTATTTGTTTTTGGAAACGTATTTTATAAAATGGAAACAAAGCATGGTATTTTATTTACCAATAGCGGCTGGGACCTTGTGATGAAAAACAATATTATCATAGAACCCACAGATGCTACAGCGCAAATATCAGCACACTATTACACCTGGGCAGCAGGCTCCGAAAAGTCGATGTTTGGTGAAAACGGACTTATCAGAAACCGCCTTACAAAAAGTGTTGCTTATAAGGAGGAGCCCTATGCGAGTAAGTATCCAGGACTACTTGAATACTTAGATACCATACCAGGTACCCATCAGTGGAAAGGCATGCGCGCCAACCGTAACGTATTTGCTGACAACCTTATTATTGGTGGACCAACAAGCCCTACTAAAATGATTGGCGGCAACTATGCTACTATTACAGAGAGAGATAATTATAGATCGGTTTCTGATCCTGGATTTGTAGATATGGCACATGAAAATTTTACACTACGCCCAACATCGGAAGTATTTAAAACAATAAAAGGCTTTGAACCTGTACCATTTGAAAAAATGGGACTGTACAAAGACAAATACAGAAACTAATATAGATGCAACTAAAAAATTTAATGAAGAAAACGAGACTTGGTTTTTTATGGGGGATCGCTTTGGTGGCAGGGAGTTTTTTTGCGCCTGGCGCGCCCTGTATGGCGCAAGTGAAACTTGCGCCATACAACGTGAATTGGAAGTCACAAAGTAGCGGGCCAAGTGGCTCTATGCCTATTGGCAATGGCGATATTGGTGCTAATGTTTGGGTAGACAGTAGTGGTCTATTGCAATTGTACATTTCAAAAACAGATGCTTATTCTGAAATTGGTCGTCTACTAAAAATTGGAAAAATTACGATTGCTACCACACCAGCTATTTTAAATGGAGCTTCATTTACCCAAACGCTCGACATCCAAACTGGAAGTATTGAAATTAAAGCAACCAATGCCAGAAAAGAAAGCATACACATCACCATTTTTGCAGACGCCAATAACCCGGCCATTACAATAATAGGAAAAGCCAGTACAGGTGTTTCACTCAACATAAAAAATGCACTATGGCGAAATAAAACGGACACCCTACTAGGCGGAGAAAAAAGAAGTGCTTATGGAATGATTAGTGCTCCATTTCCGCTGTTAAGAGAAAGAGATACGATACTTGAAAATACAAAAACACTTATTTGGGTTCACCAAAATAAATCATCCATATGGCAGTCTACCTTAGACATCCAAAACCTAACAAAGTTTAATCAAATAGGCAAAGATCCACTGCTATATCAAAATTTTGGAGCCGTGGTGCGTACTAAAGAGCAGGTTAGCAAAAACGATCAAAAAGATTTTGAAATAAATATTACGGTATTAAAAAAGCAAACAGCTAATATATTAGAATGGAAAAAAGAAGCAGTATCACTTCACAATAAAACAACGGGGCAACCTTCTACCCAAAGATTTATCGCACACCAAAAATGGTGGAACAATTTTTGGAACAAACATTATTTGATTGTGACACCAGGTGATAGTAGCAAACAAACGCAAAAAGAAACTTTTGCTGTAACACAGGGCTATCAATTACAACGTTATATGAACGCTTGCGCGGGAAGAGGTGGACTTCCCATTAAATTTAATGGATCCATTTTTACGGTAGACGTAGATGAGAGCATGGGTAAAAGAAATCTAACTGGCTATGACGCAGATTTTAGAGACTGGGGGGCTAATTACTGGTTTCAGAACACCAGACTACCCTATTATTCAATGCTGTACAGTGGCGATTTTGAACTTATTAAACCGCTGTTTAAGATGTATACATCTGCACTTCCATTGGCAAAATATAGAACACAAAAATATTTTAGTCACGAAGGTGCCTACTTTCCAGAAACCATGACCCCCTGGGGTACCTATACCAATGACAATTATGGTTGGAATAGAAAAAATTTAGCAGACGGCGTATCTGAAAATATGTATATCCGCTATTTATGGGAAGGTAGCCTAGAATTATCTACCCTCATGCTCGATTATTACGCATTTACGAATGATCAAGAAACATTTACAAAAGAACACCTTCCATTTATAAAAGAAATTATTTGGTTTTATAACGCGCACTACAAAAGAAATACTACAAATCAGATTGTAATTGAACCAGCACAGGCACTCGAATCTTATTTTGAAGGTGTCGTAAATCCATTACCAGAAATTGCAGGGCTAATGCGTGTACTTAGCGGCTTACTAGCCAATCAATCAAAGATAAAAGACCCTTCATTTATAAAAATTACAAAAGAATTGTTTGCGAGTGTACCTGCGCTTCCTACACAAATTATAAAAGGACAAACTGCCTTAGCCCCAGGTTATCATTTAGGACCAAGAACCAATGTAGAAAAGCCAGAACTCTATGCAGTATTCCCATTCAGGCTTAGAGGAGTTGGTAAAGAAAAAATAGAAGAAGCCATTGTAGCGTTTAACAATAGAGCCAATAATGAATTTAGCGGTTGGCAACAAGATCCCATTTTTGCTGCTTACTTAGGACTTACAAATGAAGCCAAAGAAATGGTGGTTCATAATTTTACTACAAAACATGGAGGCAGCAGGTTCCCTGCATTTTGGGGACCCAATTATGACTGGGTGCCGGATCAAGACCATGGTACTGTTAATATGCGGGCACTGCAAAATATGCTGGTACAATCGGAAGTGGATCAAACAAATTGGCTACCTGCCTGGCCTACAAATTGGAACGTTGATTTTAAAGTGCACTTGCAACAACAAAAAGTAGTGACCGGAAAATATAGTCTTCAAAAAGGTTTATCAATAATACAAACTCTTAAGAATCCCCATTTCTAAACCCCTAAGTTCGGCAAGGCCTCTAAGTCTTCCAATGGCAGAATAGCCCGGATTGGTATCTTTTTTTAAATCATCAAGCATTTGATGACCATGATCTGGACGCATGGGTATTGAGATATTGCGCTTACGCATCACTTCAATAATTTCTTTGACAACACGGTACATATCAACGTCACCTTCTAAGTGATTGTCTTCATAAAAATCACCAGCAGCATTTCTTTTGGTACTGCGTAAATGAATAAAATTAATGCGGTCACCAAAATTACGCACGATAGCGGGAAGGTCATTATCTGGTCTAACCCCAAAAGAACCTGTACAAAAACACAAACCATTAGATAAAGAAGGAACTGCACTAAACAATGCCTGAATATCAGATACTGTACTTACAACCCTTGGAAGTCCTAAAATAGAATACGGCGGATCATCTGGATGAATCACCATTTTCACACCACATGACTGGGCAATAGGAATAATTTGATCTAAAAAATAAATAAGATGCCCGCGAAGTTTTGCTGCATCAATTCCATCATAAGCCGCTAACGCATTTCTAAACGCTTCCATGGTAAAACTTTCTTCACTACCCGGAAGTCCTTTAATCATGTTGTGTTGCAATTGCAATTTTTCGGCATCAGTCATGCCGTTAAACCTAATTGTGGCAGCTTCAATCTCGGATGGCGTATAATCTGCAGCCGCGTTTTTTCTTTCTAGTATAAATACATCAAATGCAACCACCGCAGCTTTTTCATACAACAGCGCTAACGACTTATCGGGCATTTCATACTTTAAATTGGTACGCGTCCAATCCATCACTGGCATAAAATTATAGGTCACAATTTTAATACCGCAGTTACTTAAATTTTGTAGCGTTTGCTTGTAATTGTCAATGTATTTTTCAAATCCAGCAGATTGCGTTTTAATAGCTTCATGAACCGGCACACTTTCAACAACATCCCAAGTAAGTCCGGCGGCTTCTATGATTTGAACACGCTCCTGAATAGCATCGATACTCCACACTTCGCCATTTGGAATTTGATGTAATGCAGACACCACACCCGTACAGCCCGCCTGCCTAATATCCCATAAACTTACAGGGTCATTAGGGCCATACCAACGCATGGTTTGAATCATTCTAGTTTGTTCAGACATAAGGTTGATTATTCTAAATCTTCGGCAGCAATTACGTTTACTTTAGGCACGAGTATATGCATAATTAGCCAAGCTAATAAATAAGCCGATCCGCATACAATAAACATGATATAATAGGCCGTTTCAATTTGTCCTATAGAACGGTAATGCACAAATAAATTCTTTTGTACGGCCATAGAAAGTAAAATACCTCCAATAGCCCCAAACATGCCACCAATGCCTGTTACAGAGCCTACCGCACGCTTTGGAAACATATCACTCACTGTTGTAAATATATTAGCACTCCATGCCTGATGCGCCGCAGCTGCTATTCCAATTACAAATACAGCCAACCACATATTCATACCGCCTAGTACTTGCGCAAACAAAATAGGCAATACTAAAAATGCATATAGCAACATAGAAGACTTACGCGCCTTAAATACAGGCCAATTATTTTTAATTAAAAACATAGGAAGCCAACCACCAAACACACTACCTACCGCAGACATCGTGTAAACAGCTGCAACTGGAAGCGCAATAGCAGTTCCTTTAATTTGGTACTGACTTTCTAAAAAATCAGGTAACCAGAATAGATAAAACCACCAGATTGGATCGGTTAACAATTTACCAATGGCAAAAGCCCAGGTTTGCTTGTATTTTAATAATGCAGCCCAACTAAAAGATTTTGTGTTCAGTGCATCTCCTTCTGCAATAGCGTCTGAATCACTATTAATATAGGCAAGCTCAGCAGCTGATAATTTAGGATGCTCAGATGGTTTGTAATAATGTTTATTCCAAAAATACAACCAAACAAATCCAAGTATACCAGTGGCAATAAATGCCCACTGCCATCCATAAGCAGCTGCAATAAATGGAACAGATAATGGCGCTACAATGGCACCAATATTAGCACCTGAATTAAAAAGACCGGTAGCTAAAGCCCGCTCTTTACGCGGAAACCATTCTGCTACTGTTTTAATAGCCGCTGGAAAATTTCCAGCCTCGGTAACTCCAAGAGCGGCACGTGCCACCGAAAATCCAAAAACACTTTTAGCAGCGGCATGAAAAACAGCAGCAACGCTCCATAAACCAGTGGCCCATGCATATCCTTTTTTAGTACCTACTTTATCTATAAATCTTCCGGCCAATAACAAACCTATTGCATAGGAAACTTTAAAAGCGATTTCTACATTTGTATAATCTGCATCATCCCATTTAAGCTCGGTGGTTAAGGTAGATTTTAATAAACTAATTACTGCCCTATCTAAATAGTTAATCGTAGTTGCAAAAAAAACTAAACTACAAATAGTCCAGCGGTAACGTCCAATATTTTGTTCCATATAACAATGCTTTAAATCGTAATTATCTTATTGTCTTAACAAGCGCTAGTAATTCTTTTGTTTGCGCTTCTAATTGTTCAAAATTTTTATTGGCAAGTATTTCTTTGGTTATAAGCTTGCTTCCAAGCCCTACGCCTGCCACACCAGCTTTAAACCAATCGCCCATATTTTGTGCTGTTGGTTCTACACCACCAGTTACTAAAAAATCAACTCCGTTAAATAAAGTTTTAATAGCATCTACAAAACCAGGACCTAACACATTGCCAGGAAAAAGTTTTATAAGTGTAGCACCCGATTTTTGTGCTACATGAATTTCGGTAGGAGTCATACAACCTGGGATCCATAAAACTTTGTGCATGTAGGCAACATCTGCAACACTCGCATCAAAACAAGGGCTAATTAAAAAATCGGCACCTGCTTCAATAAATGCCGTTGCGTCTTGTGGTGTTTTTATGGTACCAATACCAAGTATCAAACCAGGCATTGTTGATTTCAAGGAAACCAAATGCGTAAAATTAGCAAGTGCTTGTGGGCCTCTATTGGTAAACTCTACACTCCTTACACCACCATTATATAATGCACGAAGTACGCCTTCGCATACCGTAACATCATCATGATAATATAAAGGCAATATGCCCTCTGATTTTATTTGATGAACAAGAAGCGCTTCTCTTTCCATTTAATACCTTGATTTAATTTGCTCAATTGTTTGCTTGGTGCTATCACCGAGCTCTTGCAATTTACCAAAAGCTGCCGAAGCAGCATAATTTATCGTGTCGGTGTGATCATGCCCATTATGGATACCATAAATTAGGCCCGCCATAAAACAATCTCCACTCCCCACTTTGTCTACTACCGAATTTGCCTGAAAGCTAACTGATACTGCTTGTTCGCCGGTTGTATCAAGCGTAGCATAATAATCGACACCAGCGCCATCGGGGGTAAACCTAAACGTATTGGCTACAACTTTACAATTTGGATTTTGTGTAAACAATAGAGCCGCCGTTCCTTTTGCACAAGCAGCAAATTCCTCTCTTGTAACCGCAGCTTCTGCTCCTTCGGGTACCTCTATTCCGAGCAAATCGCGCGCGCTCCAAATATTCCCCATAATAACGTTTGCATAAGACACCAGTTCTGGCATCACCTGTGCAGGTTGCTTACCATATTTCCAGAGTTTAGCTCGGTAATTTAAATCGACAGATATAGTAAGTCCTAATCTTTTTGCAGCCTTTAATGCATCCAAACATACAGCCGCAGCTTGTTCATTTAATGCAGGACTAATGGCACTAAAATGAAACCAATCAGATCCTTCGAGTAAATTATCCCAATTTATTTTTCCCGGGAATAAAGCAGTTGAAAATGAAGCATGTGCGCGGTCATAAATAACACCTGCATTTTTTAAATCGGCACCTTGGGGTAAAAAATAAATACCCATTCTGTCACCACAAAACTGCATGGCTTCTACACCGATATTGCAAGCGGCTATGGAAGCTGTAATTTCTTTGGATAAATAATTGTCCGGCATTGCAGACATGTACGTAACAGGTTGTTGCCATCCCGCCAAAGCCTTTGCTACATTGAGTTCTGCGCCACCAATATGAACAGGCATACTAGCATTATTAATCCAGGCCTGGTCTAATACGGGCGACATACGAAGCAAAATCTCACCAAAACAAAATACTTTTTTCATACAAATGACTTACCCGTTTGAATTACAAGATAATATGAAATGAAATAAAAAAGTAGATTATTTGTCTTTCCACCCAAAATAATCATTGGCATTGTTGTAGCAAATGTCTTGGATAATTTGACCTACCCACTTTGTATCGTTTGGCAATTCACCGTTTTCAATTTCATCACCAAATAAATTACACAATATGCGTCTAAAATATTCGTGCCTAGGGAATGATAAAAAACTTCTCGAATCGGTAAGCATACCCACAAACCTACTCACTAAACCCATATTGCTTAATGCATTCAATTGTTTTATAATACCATCTTTTTGGTCTAAAAACCACCAACCACTACCAAACTGTATTTTACCAGCTACCGATCCATCATTAAAATTACCAATCATAGAAGCCATGAGTTCGTTGTCGGCAGGATTTAAATTATAGATGATTGTTTTAGCCAACTTGTCTTCACTATCCAATTTATTTAAAAATTTAGAAAGTGCTGCTGCTTGAGAAAAATCACCAATACTATCCCATCCAGTATCTGGACCTAGCTTAGAAAGCATACGTGAATTGTTATTACGCAGTGCACCTAAGTGATATTGTTGCACCCATCCTTTTTCCCAATCCCATTCTGCAAAGTGAAGTAACATACAGCTTTTAAACTTACGCTGCTCTAATACATTTAAATCTTTACCACCTAAAACTTTTGCGAATATGCTTTCAATTTCCTGACCTGTAAAATCTTCTACATAAATCTCTTCAAGTCCATGATCACTCACAGAGCATCCCATTGAAGCAAAAAAGTCGTGGCGGTTTTGAAGTGCAAATAAATAATCTTCAAATGAAGAAACAGACAAATTAGTTACAGATTCTAATTTTTTTACATAGGCAACAAAATTAGCAGCACTAGAAACTTCCATGGCTTTATCAGGTCTAAAAGCAGGCTTGATTTTTACCTCAAAACCAATCTCAGAAAGCGTTTTATGGTATTCTAATGAATCAATAGGGTCATCTGTTGTACAAATAACTTTCACATTCATTTTACGAATCAAGTTTTTGATACTAAAAGAATCTGTTTGAATTTGCGCACTTGCATTTTCGTAAATAGACTTTGCAGAACTTGGATCTAGAATTTCATGGATGCCAAAATATCTTCTTAACTCCAAATGCGTCCAATGATACAGCGGATTACGCATGGTATAAGGCACCGTAGCTGCCCACTTTTCAAATTTTTCATAATCAGATTTACCACCCGTGCAATACGATTCATCAACACCACTTGTACGCATTGCTCTCCACTTGTAATGATCGCCGTATAACCAAGCCTGGGTTAAATTCTCAAACTTAATATCTTCGGCAATTTGCTGTGGTGACAAATGACAATGGTAATCGATAATTGGCATTTGTTTAGCGTATTCGTTATATAATAACTCCGCTGTTTTTGTTTGCAACAAAAAATCTTCACCCATAAATAACTTACCCATTTCTTTCTAAATTTTATTTATACTATCAACGCCAAAACATGTTTTACAGAACTAGCTTCAATTGCATCCACATAATCAAATACCTGTTCGTTAAATACGTCCGATGCTACAAATGTATT
>JBIKIS010000057.1:0-12476 GCA_044361485.1 Sediminibacterium sp. | reverse complement strand
ATTTATGGCCGTTAGGTGCAGCGGGTGCTGTCCCTGAACATCCACCAATCCAATTACCATAAATAGAATATGCCGTTGTAGCAATGTCCGGTGAAGAGTTGGTAATTGTCCAACCTGAAGGAACACTAAATTCAGTTATAGCTGAAGTCGTATTCGTAGCAGGAAATATGATGGAAGATTTACAATATTCATCTGTATCTAGAATACCATCATTGTCATCATCTAAATCAATAGAATTTATAATCCCATCCCCATCGAAATCATCAGAGGCAGCTGTACCGCCTACGGTTTGCGCACCCGCAAACACACTCAGTAACAAGAAAATAGGAACTAAAAGAGATACCTTATTGGATATAATTCTACGAATACAGTTAAACAACATGCAGTGCAATTTTTGGAACGTACAAAAATGCAATTTGTTGTAAAAAAGGAAATAGAATAAATTCTAATAGAATGTAGATTTTGATAGTATTTATCCCCAAATAATGGGCAAATTAATGATAGATAGAATTAATTCTATAATCAAAAATTTTTATTTATAGATGTAATTCTTTATCGAATAAAGAATATTAATACGAAATTTACGAAAAGCTATTTAAATGATTACTATTTCGAAGATCGTAAAAGATGGGATTTTAGAAATAAAACTACCTGATAATACTGCAATCAATAAAAAATATAAAATTATTGATGATGCTGAAACACAAGTGGCATCAGGAAAAATTACTGGAAATACACAACGTTCTTGCCTTTACATTGGGCAGCTAAAAGAAGGAAAATATCAGTTTATATTAAATGATCTAGAACCTATTGCATTTACAATTTTGTAAGCACTATTTGAACCTCAGTTCCAACACCAACCTTACTTACAATTTTAAGCTCGGCAAATATAAGTTTTACTAAATTTCTTATAATCTGATAGCCTACCCCATTACCGGTTTTATACTTAGGTGTAACAAAATTATCTTTGGGCTTTACGCCTGTTAGCAAATAAGAAATCATTGATTCACTCATACCAACACCCGAATCTTTAATAGAAATAGTTACCACATTTACATTTGAAATTGCAGAAATTTCAATCGAACCCTTATTGGTAGACCTAATAGAATTCATGATTAAATTGTAAAATAAAACGCGCATGGGATCATGCCATCCTTTTATCACCAATCCTTTTGGAATATTATTTATAATACCTACTTGATCAGATTGCTTAAATGGTAAAACAAAATCTACAATAGATTCAAAAAGCAAATGAACGTCAACTAACTGTTTTTGATCCAATTCATTAATGGAATCAAATTTTACCCAACTTAACAAATTAGAAGTTAAGTATTCTAGCTCTTTGGTGGTAGCCTTAATTTGACCAACCGGCTTAACATCATCTGTATCTTTTAGCTTAAGTTCTAGATTAGCAGCAGTAATGTGTAAATATTTAAGAGGGGTTAAAATATCATGGTTCATAATGGCAATAACCTGATCTTTTGCCTGATTCCTTCCAACCAAATAAGTATTTAATGCTTGTAAATCTTTTGTTTTTACGGTTACTTCTGCTTCTAATTCTCGCTGCCTTCTAACATATATAAACGTTTTAATGGTAACATATAAATAAATCAATAATACTAATAAGAGAAAATAGCCAAAATACATATAAGGAAGCGCAAACCAAGGATAAGCAATGGTATATGAAAGCACTTGCGAATTCCAAGTTGTTGCGTCGGTACTTCTCCACCTAATAGTAAGGGCATGATTACCAGATCGAGGATTTTCAATAGTGATAATTGGATTTTTAACGAATATAGAACGCCAAGTTCCTTTATTATCAATATCATATTCAACTTCAATATTTTCATCCGAAATCATTCCAGAAAGCCCTAATATAATTTGAATATTATCTACCTTTTGAGAAACTTCTTTATTTACAAAAAAATCCTCAGCTACTATTTGATCATCAAATTTAAACTTGTCAATATATACAAAAGGCTCAATTTTGTTAGTAGGCAAAATGCTAGGATTAAATTGAATAAGGCCATCTATCCCTGGCACAGAAATTCGTCCATCAAATAATTTTATGGCACAAGGAGTACAACCACCATTCATTTCTAAAATATCAATACCCTCCTGCTTACCATAATATGTATAATTAGGCTTTAATTGCCTATTGGAAAAACTAGCAAGTACGCTTTTAAAACTAGACTTAATCATTCCCTTATTAGTAGTAATCCAAACATCATTGTTGTTAGGGATAAAACAATGTGCAAATTTCAAATACCCATTTTTATCTAACGGCAAAGATTTAATGATGTCATCATGAATAACATATACACCACCACCATAAGTGCCAGCTAAAAAGTAACCTTTATATGCATAAAGCGTTCTAAAATGAGCAGCATTGGGCTCTTTAAAAAAAAGTGAAATTGTATTGGTTTTTATATGATATAAAAACAGGCCTTCACTTGTGGCCATCAAAACAGCGTCACTATTGTACACTACGACATCATATACCGTGTAGGTTTCTGGCATGGGTCCGTATGAAAATACTTTTTTAACTGAGTCTGTTTTACTAAAATATCCAACCCCATAATTGGAAAATAAATAAATGGAATCTCCTAATTGTAAAAAAGCACTTCGATTGTAAAACCCATTAGATGTTAATAATTTCCGTTCCTTACTTTTTAAATTGTACTGTGTAACACCTAAAAAATTAGTGTATAAAAAAAGGCTGTCGGACGTAATAAAAGTTCGCGGTTCAGACACCTTATCAAAAAAACCGTTTTTTTGATTTATTGCATTCCCATAAATCGCACCCGAATTAACTTGTATATTTCCATTAGGAAGTAACACTTGCGCATATGCCGAGGCACTATTTAAACTACTAGAATAAAAAGGTTGACGCCTAACAAAATATTGAGGATGCGCAATAATAAGTCCTCTATTATCGGTAGCTAAATAAGCTGTATTGGTTAATTTATCAAACTGAAAATACCTGATATAATCTTGACTAGGCAAATTGGGTACCCTTATAGTAAAAGATACCGCCCCGTTTTTATATTCTATTTCATAAATATTATTGTCAAACAAAACATACGCAGCTTCGTTAGACAGGTCCTGAAAAACTTTAAAAAAAGTATTAGCAGACTTTTTTTGTAAAACAGGTACCCCTGAAACAGATACTGGCGCTAATTTTGTTGTAAAATTTGCACTATTACCTACAAGTACTTTATTAACAGAACCAGAAGCACTGATAATAAAAAGTTGATTACCCAATACAAAAATGCTTTTATTGCCTATTTTTTTTTGTAAAACAACGGTCGTATCCTTACTATACATTAGTAAACGGTTGTCCTCAACCTCAAAATAATTATCATTTAATTTTAATAATGGTAAATTAATAGAATTCTTATCCTTACTTGTATGCAAATTAGCTGGCGCATAGATATAAGAAAGCATTTCGTCTGCCCACCTCACTTTTTGTTTTGTATTTCCGTATTTGATTTTATTTTTTTCTATTGTAAATACAGATGCGTCCTCTACGGTTCCAAAAATAGAATGGTCCTGCTTTTTAACAACATTAATAATACGGCTATTTAAGATAGACGTTTCTTTAGTGTCACCAAAGCTTTGAAAACCATGTCCATTATAACGTAATATGCCAGACTCTGTAGCTACCCACAAAAACCTATTTACGTCATCAAAAACAATCCCTTTAAGGGCATTGGTTGATAAACCATTTTCGGTATTGATGCGCTCAAAACTATATTGCAGTTGGGAAAATGAATTTGTGTACAAACCAAGTGCACACAACAGCACAAATAAAAATTTAATAGCTAATCTGGTGCACATGCGCTAATTGCAATAGATGGGTAAAATTATCGGCCTTCACTTTATCAAAAATAATGGCTTTAATGGTAGAGATGGTATTCATTTTTAAACCAAGCGTGGTACTTATTTCTTTGGTTCGGTACCCATTTAGTAAATAATGTAAAACCTCCAACTCCCTAACTGCTAGTGTAGAAAAAGGATTACTTTCTTTATCAAATTGCTTTGAAAAAGAAAGGTCTTCTAACTTAATAAATGATTCGATGTGCTTTTTAATTTCAGACTCAGAAACTCCTTTGTATAAGTAGGAATGAACTTTATATTTTCGTAAAATTTTACCATACACTTCTACGGGCTGCATAGAATGTATTAAAATGGTTAAATTAGGGTAAAGGTTATTGATATTTTCAATAATTTCTAAAGCATTGCCATCAGGCATAATTAAATCTAGTATCAAATGCGAATAGGTTTGATTGTTTAATTGGCTCATTAATTCGGCACAATTAGACACTTCATCCACCACATTAACACCTAGCTGTTTAATTAAAGAGCTAAGCCCCATGCGCACTATACTATGATCATCTGCAATAATTACTTTAGGCTCCATTTTATTGAATTTTAATGAAATTACTTAAAAATAAATCGCTGCAAGGTATTAGGGCTTATTTTTTTACCCAGCAAACTTGCACTTTTACTAATCAAATAAAATAACGGGTTTGTAAAGGCATCGTATTTTTTTCTTAAATCCATGCTATACGACTGCATTTTTACGTGTGTATATTTATTAAAAAGTTTATAGTCAATTATAAATTGCTTCCAAAGCGCTTCATTAGGAACACCATCATTACAAACCGCATATTTACCTATCGATAAATGATATTTTGTTTCCAATATATTAATTACACTATCCATTTTAGGTAGTTCTACCTGACAGTGAGAACAGGTAGGATCATAAAATATAAGCACCGTATAATCGTGCTGTTTTGCAAAAACATGCAAATCTTGCATGATTCCAGTGGTATCTGGTAGCATTATATTGGCACAGGTATCTAGTAATTTTAAACTTCTAATGGACGCGGCCTCTTGTGTTAAACTTTGAGTAACCTTTTTGTCTAACAAAGCACAAGGCTTATTATTTACATATTTTTCAATAAACCCAGCATAAGCTTCTGTATTATTTTGAATCTCTCTATTTTTTAGCAGCTTGGTGAAATAGTCAAAAACATAAGGATATATTTTAGAAGAACAAGCAACCTGCTTCATAATGGTATCAACACCCTTAGATATACTATCTGCTTGCAAAGGATAATAAGAGAAATATTCAGTTAATACACTGCGCACAATGGGCGTAAATAAAAACTTAGGGCTTGAAAATGTAAAGTTCTTTATGAATAGGCTACGGGCCACATAGTCTCTCCTACTTGGTACAGAAGCGTCTAAAACATTTAAACCAGCAAAATAAATATGTAAAGCATCTGCTGGTTGTAACCGGGCCAAAGCTCCTTTTCTGAAAGCAATTAATGTATCGGTTTTAGATTTGAAGAACACCGCCTTTTGTGCTAAATTAAATTTTTTGCCTTTTGCAAGTTCTGCAGCATATGAAGAATCTACAAAAGCAAACTTATTTTCTAATTGTTGGTACGATTGTAATGTTTTGTTCTTTTTGGTATTGGTAACCATGGAGTCTAAATAGTTAGCACCAAAAAAACGAAAGCTAAGCGTGTCTTTATTTTCTAAAATAAAAGAAACCTTTTGTTTAGATGTTGGAAAGTAAAAAAAGTACACGCCTCCAATAATGGGTTTTGCAATATTTAGTGTTGCACTTTTACCATTTAAACGAATGGTATCTTTTGGAATAAAGTTTTTGTCATCAAATACCGCACCTCTTATATATACAACACTGTCTACTGGACGAAACGCCGACACCTTAATTTGGTATTGCGCCAACACCGCAGCAGGTAGTAAAAGAATAATTAATATATTAAATATAACTTTCATATGAATTGTTTTCTTATAGAAGCAATAATGTTTTTTCAATTGCTTCCTTTAGATCTTTATTTACATTGGTTATGGTAGCAAAACTATTCCATTTACTAACAGCATTATGCACTTTATCAATAATTGTATCAGCCTTTTTGATGTTCATTTTATGAGCTACTTGCAATAAGTCATCTCGGTTGATGTTTTGTCGTTTACCGTTAATACTCATTGAATGTTGACTAACCCATGAACTGCCTGGGCGATACGCATGACAGACATCAAATGCAGGTGCTAATTTCCATTTGCCTGTTTTATCCATTAAAAAGGAAAAGTTTTTTGTGTGGTCATCACAATTTCTTGCCATAACATTAAACACCATTCTTCTGTATAGTTGCTCGGCATCTGTATAAGGCAATAACATGCTTCTCATGGTTTCAAATAATTGCTCATAACTATACGAAGTAATTTCATTAAAATCATAGTGAGCAATAGCACAAAAACTTTGTACATGAATTTTACCTTCACCATGAACTCTATCAAAACGCTTTGTCATGAAATGTGCTCTGTCATTTTCCTCAAGTAATCTGCATTCGGTCATTTCAATTTCAGCTTCTTTAGCCATTAAATAGTAAGCCATTTCAACACGTCCATAACCTAATGAAGTGCCTAACTGCTTATCTGAAACGCCATCAAACTTTATTAACCAATGGGTGAATCCCTTTGGCGCGTTTGTCTGACCGGAGCGTATTTCATTTGTTACTGGATTGAAAGCGATTACAGCCTTTGCTCTTGCTCCACCTGCCGATGAACCTATTTTTAAAATATCACTTAACGCTTTTGCTTCATCAGATAATAAGTTGGTTCTAAATTTTTGCTTTCCTGAAAGAATTTCTTGAGAAATTTGAATCAAACTACTCAGTTCAATTTTAGTTGCAGCACTATTTGAAATTGGTAACACAGGTTCAAATTCTAATGCCCCCATACCTCGCGAACCAATAAAAGATAATAACTCAATTGGACTCATACTATCAGATAGACGACCATTACTTGTTAACCAAGCATTAATGATGCTGCTTCCGTATTTGTCAGGCAGGACATCTGCTAAAAGTCCAGGCAACCCTTTAAATGTTGTTATACCTCTTAATTCTGGAAATGAAAATACACGTCTTTCAGAACCACCTATGGGCATTTTTATTGGAGACAAATCCCAGTTATTAGCTAGAAAAGATGGCTCATATTCAAATGATGTCAAACCAGTTTTTGCATCCCACGCAACTGCCCCAACACGCTTTTCCCAAATGTTTATGTATGCTGTTGTAATCATTACCAAACACTTGTAGGTTTTTTAATTTGATCTTCTTTTTTAGCGCTTGCTCTTTGGCGTTTATTTTGTTCCAACTTAGCAAGTTGAAGGGGGCTAATTTGTTGCTTAACCTCAAAATGCTCAAAAATTTGTAGTTGCTCTAAGGCACGAAGTATTTGCACATATGAAATCATTGAACCTTTCCCTCCATTTTCGATTTGCACCACAGTAGAACGATTGATGCCAGCCGCAGTTGCTACTTGCTGTTGTGTTTTGTTTTGTTGTAATCTAATTTCTTGAATGTACTTACCCAACAATCCTAATATAGCAGGATCACTCAATGAGTGCCAATATCTGATGTTTTTTTCCATAAGAAAGTATTTTCTTGATTCAAATGTAGGAATATTCCATCACAAATACTACTTTTTTAATACAAAGTTAGAAAATACCAACATTTATATATATATTAAAGAATGGTGGATTAGCTTCAACGTAAACGTCCTAAGCTCCTTCAATGAAAAATGCCCCTAAAAGGGGCATTTAATTTTTAATGCGGAGAGAGAGGGATTCGAACCCCCGGACCTGTAACAGTCAACGGTTTTCAAGACCGCCGCATTCGACCGCTCTGCCATCTCTCCGCGGCAAAAGTACGGTTTGAAAACCACCAACCAAAAAAAAAGTAAAAAAAATGTGAAACCCCCTATTTTATTGACTTGCAGGGCGTTATTTTGGCAAATCTGGGAGTTTTTCTACCACAGACAGGTCTGCGAGGTCTACATTGATAGGTAACTGACCTATTTGAACAATGGCCCTTTTACCCCTAATTTCTAATACGGTTCCTACCTGATAATTCTTTTTAAGCTTGACGAGGCTACCTACTACAACCACACCGGTGGTTTCTTTGTACTGTTTATCAACCTTTTTGGCCAGCTTATTGACCACTACCTGCTCTTTGCCTTTAAAAAGTAATTGCTGCAGATTTTTAACCACTTCGCTTTTATTTTCGGCCTTCTTGTAGTCCAGTACAACTTGCTTGAGCTTTCGCTCCATATCTTTTAGATACACAATTCGGTCTTCGGTAATTTGGTTTTGTTGCTTTAAAAGTTCTACCTGCTGGCGGTGCTTTTCTTTATCAAGTATCCGTTCCATTTCTTTTTTGAGCTTTTCATTTTCTCGCTGCATTTTATGCAACTGCAACTTTTCTTTATCTAAATGTTGCAGGTCTTGCTCCGTTCTATTTAAAAGCTTGTCTAATTTAAAATGATCTTCGTCTACTAGTTTACGCGCTCTATTAATAAGTGCTTTAGGAAGTCCAATTCGTTCTGCAATGGCAAAAGTATAAGAGCTACCGGGCTTACCAATAATAAGTTTGTACATCGGAAGTAAATGCACTTCATCAAACTGCATGGCACCATTAATAATACCTTGCGTATGATTGGCCATCACTTTTAAATTTAGGTAGTGCGTGGTAACAACGCCAAGTGCATGCTTACGAGATAATTCTTCCAATATAACTTCTGCAAAAGCGCCTCCTAAATTAGGATCACTTCCACTTCCAAGTTCATCTATAAAAAATAATGTTTTACCATTAGCCACTTCAATAAAGTGCTTCATGTGCATTAAGTGACTCGAATAGGTACTTAATTCAAACTCTAAATTTTGTGTATCACCAATATGAATAAAGAGTTGTTTAAAAATTCCCATCTGCGAGTCGGGACTAACGGGCACCAAAAGCCCACTCTGCATCATCATTTGATTGAGGCCAATGGTTTTCATGGTTACCGTTTTACCACCAGCATTGGGGCCACTAATGATTAAAATACGCTGCTGCGCATCTAATTTGATGTTAACAGGTATGGTATTTTTACCTGCACTTTTATTGTATAAATAAAGTAGCGGATGATAGGCATTAATTAGTTCGATATGCGCTTTATCCAATAGTTCCGGCAAATTGGCATTCATATCGATGCCTAGTTTTGCTTTTGCTTTTATAAAATCAAACTCACCTGTAATTTGTAAATACGCATTTAATAATGGCGCATACATAGACATGGTAGCAGTTAGTGCGCGAAGGATGCGCTGCACTTCTTTGGCTTCTTCATGTTCTAAAGCAAATACTTCATTGTTTAGTTCAATGGTGTCTTCGGGTTCAATAAAAGCGGTTTTTCGGCTATCACTTTCGCCATGTAAAATTCCTTTTACTTGTCTTTTGTGTTCCGAAAAAACAGCCACTACCCTTCTCCCATTGCTAAAACTTTCGTCAATGTCTGCAGTGTATCCAGCCTTGGCTAATTTTTGAATAACTTTTTCAAACATGCGCCTGAGTTCATTGCGGCGCTTGTATAAACTAAGTCTAATTTTTTGCAAATCGTCAGATGCATTGTCTTTTACAATTCCTTGTTCATCCAATACCGCATCAATACTATCCTTGATATTTTTTTCGTAGTAGGCATCATTTAGTACCTGTGCCAATGCACTAAAAGAAGTTCTTTTTTCAGGGTCAAACCACCTAAAAATATTTTCGGCATTGATGGTTAATTTTCTGATAAGCATCCATTGATCACCTCCTAGTAACGCACCCGGAATCCCTAATAATTTTAGTTCCTTTTGTAAATGATAGGTAAAATCGTTGGGGAAATACTGCGCCTGTCTTAACAGCATGGCAAACTCGTGAGTTTGTCGCAGTTCTTTGTGAATATAATCTTTATGGGTATGGATGCGCAAATTTTGGGCACGATCCTGCGCATACACTGTTTTACAATGCGCTTCCAACAAAGCTTTAACTTTGTCAAACTCTAGCTGATAAAGGGCTGTATCGGGATATAGTCGCATCATAATTTCAAAAGCAGCGCAAAGGTAAGCCAAGAGGAGTTAAACCTTTTACTAGTTTTAATGTTTTAAATGATATGAGATTAACACTTTTAACCCTTTTTGCTGTCACCTGCCTTAGTGCATGTGGTCAGCCACAAAACACTAAAAGCAAACCAACTATGAGCTCAAGTTCTGATAAACTACAAACAATTTATTTAGGAGAAGGTTGCTTTTGGTGCACAGAAGCTTTTTTTCAGCGTATTAATGGGGTTATTAGTGTAGAAAGTGGCTATGGCGGCGGTTTTGTAGAAAACCCTACCTACGAGCAGGTATGTGATAAAAACACAGGTCACGTAGAAATAGCTAAAATTGTATTTGACCCGGCCATTGTGCCTTTCAAAGACATATTAGAAGTATTCTGGAAAACCCACGATCCTACCACACTTGATAGACAAGGAAACGATGTGGGTCCTCAATATAAAAGTGTTATTTACTATGTTTCGGAAGCTCAAAAAACAGAAGCACTTGCATACAAAGAAGCACTTGATAAAAGCGGCGCTTTTGATGCACCTATCGTAACAACCATCGAGCCATTTAAAAATTATTATCCTGCCGAAAACTACCACCAAAATTATTACAACAACAATACCAATCAGGGCTATTGCCGTTTTGTAATTGCACCTAAATTAGAGAAGTTTGAAAAAGTGTTTAAGGATAAAATAAAGCACTAATCAGAAAGTTTTGTACGCCTTAATTCTAGTAAATTAAGTGCGTTGGGTCCAAAACCTTTTACGCCAGGTTGTACCAAATGAATGGCCATATCATACCACATAGGAATAATGGGTGCTTCATTTATTACGAGCTGATCCATGGCTCTATACAACGAGTACCTAGCACTATCGCGTGTTTCCAACAATGCTTTTTCGTATAGCAAATCAAACTCCGCATTTTTAAAACGGGTGTAATTAGGTGGGGCCGGATTTTTGCTATAAAACATCGCCATATAATTTTCTGCGTCGGGGTAATCGGCAATCCAACTCGCTCTAAAAAATAATGCAGCAGATTTTGCTGTTTGTTCCAAGAGTAAACTTTTTTGAATCACTTCTACTTGTACCTGAATCCCTACTTCTTCCATTTGTTTGGCTGCAAAAGATGCAATATCGGCGTAAATAGCCACAGTTAATAATTTAGTAGTGGGCAGTCCTTTACCGCCCGGATACCCAGCAGCAGCAAGGAGTTCACGTGCTTTAGCCGGATTGTAAGTATAGCCTTTTACAAAATCTACATTGTTGGAAGGAAGCCCAGCAGGCACAAAGCCAGCCTGGGCCGGAATACCAATGGAATTGCGCATGTACATCATCAATTGTTTTTTATTGATGGCGTAATTCATGGCCTGACGCACTAATTTATTACTGGTTGCTGCGCCTTTTGTAATAGGATTATTGTTATCTACTACAATTCCAAAATACTCGGTATTTAAATAAGGATGCTTTAATAAATTAATTTTTCCTTCCCAATCTTTTCGGAGTGTTCCGTTCTTGGTTAAAATTTCATCTTTGAAAGAAGCGTCAATATCATTTACAAAACTGAGCTTACCCTGTCTAAATTGTAAAAACTCGGTGGCCTTGTTATCAAAGAAATTAATTTTTACAGCGTCTATATAAGGTAGCCTATCACCGGCCGAATCAAGCTCCCAATAATTTTTGTTTTTATGAAGTATCAGAGCTTCTCCTTCATCCCATGACTTAAGTAAAAAAGGGCCGGTACCACAAGGATGTCTTCTAAAATCTTTACCGTATTTTTCCACCACTTCTTTGGGTACCACACTACAATACTGTGTACTTAAAATGCCCATGATAGGATGAAACGGGCGCTGCAACCTTAGTTCAAAAGTAGAGTCGTTTATCACCACAAAAGGCATCACCGAATCTACCCTGCCATTAAATATCCAAGCACCACTACTTGCCACCGTTTTATCAATAATTCTTCCCAGGCTATAGGCAACGTCTGAAGCAACTAATTTTCGTCCATTGCCACCCTTAAACGCTTCATCTGGCGTAAAATAAACATTCGTACGAAGGTGGAAACGGTAGGTTTTGCGGTCATCACTAACCTCCCATGATTTTGCCAGTGAGGGCACAATATTTAGGTTGCTATCAATTTCAACAAGGGTATTATAAATCTGGTGCACCGCCCACATGATGGATTGGTTTTTTGCAAACGCAGGATCCAGGGTTGCAATACCGGTGGCTTCATTGTAACTAAAAACGTTTTTTGAAGTAGCGGTCTTTTCATAACAAGCCGTAAACAAACAAATAACCAAACCCAATAAAACAAGGAGTTTAGGCGTTTTAACAGCATTATATAGGGCCTTCTGGTGCATCTTGGCACCGAATATCCTATTTTTAAGCGATCAATAAAGAGGTTCACGTAAAAAAGTAGATAAAATAGTTCATGGGCAGCATTAGAAAACAAACCATCATTTCCAGCATTCTAGTATATGTTGGGTTTGCTATTGGCTTTGTCAACAACTACTTTTTTACCCGAAACGGTTCTTTCACCCCTG
>JBIKIS010000055.1:0-12545 GCA_044361485.1 Sediminibacterium sp. | reverse complement strand
GCGATGGCGGCAATCTTAGTAGTTCCAATGTCTAGACCTACAATGATCGGTGCTTCATTGTGATGCATAACGGTGTGTTTTAGTTGTTCGATTTTTTCGTTGTTTTAGAATTCTGTTTAGCCTTATTGTTTAACGGAGCTATTTTAGTTTTATTGTTAATGTTAATAACCGGTTTGAGGACTGCTTTTTGTTTCACAGTGTCAACAACTTTTGGAGTAGGTTTTGGAGCTGACTGAGCGGCTGCTTTAGCGGCCACCGAATCAGCGGCAGCAGCGGCGTCTAACGCAGGCTGGGCCATGAGTCCCTGGATTAAAAGGGCCGATTGTGCCGAGTCGATTTGCGCTTTTGCAGTTCCTTGTTTGATGGCTACTACTTGATCTTTGTAACGGATATCAATACGCTCATAATAATGCACACCTTTTTGCATCCAAGCCTGCTTGTAAAAAGTTTGTAAGCGTAAAAATTTAGCTTCCAAATCGGTGGGTTTTCCAAGGGTAATAATATGATCACCAATTACGGGAACAAGTTCAAAAATGGCCTGTGGTGTAATATCCACTTGGGCAATTTGCGCACCCCATAAAGAGTCGTTGTGTAAAAACTTGCCTAGGGTAACTACTTCTTTTAATAACTGACTATCAGGTTTAGATAAAATGGGCCTATCCGATGGGAAGCCCGTAAACATTGGCACACGTGCCACAACTTTTTCACTGAGTGGAAGTCTGAGTCCTGTAGAATCCAGGTAAAACGACGCACCACCAGGGGTAAAAATGCGGGCCACCGGAATGCGCTCTTCAATTAACACATGCAGTACCTGCTTATTGGTATAATAAATTTCAGCTTTTTTAACCCATGGATTTCCTGCCACCGTTTTTTCGATCGCACTTAAATTAAGTGAAGACATTTTTGCACCAATAATATGCCCACCTGCTTTTAGCATTTCTTTGATGTCTCTTTCATTGATAAAAAGCTGTGTTTCTTCACCAGCAATTTGAATTTGAATGTCTTTAATTGTTTTTTTATCCTTTTCCTGCCAAGCCATTACAAAAAATACCATGGTAGCAACACCCAGCATGATCCAGAGTGTTCGCATTAAAATCTTTTTCCAAGGTAGGTTTCGCATGGTCTAGTTTTTATAAATCGTTTTTGATGTTTCTAATAAGCACGTCAATATCCCCAGCACCTGCCATTACTAATAATTTGGGTTGCTGTTTTTTCACCCAGTCACTTACTGCTTCTTTTTCAAGCAATACCACATTTTTATTAGTCATTTTATGGACAATCATTTCAGATGTAACACCTGGTATGGGCAGTTCACGTGCAGGATAAATGGGAAGCAACACCACTTCATCGGCGGCACTTAAACTTTCTGCAAATCCATCACATAAATCCTGTGTACGGCTAAATAAATGCGGCTGAAATACAAGGGTTAATTTTTGATTTGAATACAAACTGCGAACGCCACTTATTAGTGCAGCAAGCTCGGCAGGATGATGCGCATAGTCATCAATTAAAACCTGTTCGCTTGTTTTTACAAGGTATTCGAACCTTCTTTTAACGCCCGCAAAATTTGCAAGTGCTATTTTAATTTTTTGAGGTGCAATACCTAGGTGAACGGCTACCGAAATAGCAACAAGTGCATTTTCTATATTGTGTAGCCCGCCCATGTTTAAAACCAACTCTTCTATTTGCCAGCTAGGGCCTACTGCTGTAAAAGTATAGGCACCACTAACAACGACTATGTCTTTTGCATAAATGCTAGCACCAGTTCCGTTTAAAGTATAGGTTACAAGTTTTGATGTATCAAAACTTGCTTCGCGAGCGAGTCCTTTTTTGGCAAGCAATAAACCACCCGCTTTTACTTTTTCAGAAAAGCTAACAAAAGCGTCTTCAAAAGCCGCTGGTGTTTTATAAATATCTAAATGATCTGCGTCCATGGAGGTAATCACGGCAACAGACGGATGTAACTTTAAAAAACTTCTGTCATATTCATCGGCTTCAACAACCACCACATTATTATCACTACTCCAAAAGTTAGTATTGTAATTGGCTGCAATACCTCCTAAAAATGCAGTGCAACCATAGCCCGAATCTCTTAACAAATGCGCTATCATGGTACTTACGGTTGTTTTACCATGGGTACCTGCTACACAAATATTAACGGTGCCTTCTGTGATCCATCCTAAAACATCGGAGCGCTTTACAACTTCGTAACCATTGGCTCTGTAATAAGCAAGTTCGTTGTGCGACTCTGGAATGGCAGGCGTATATACAACAACGCTAGCGTTTTTATCGATTAAATCTATATTGTCTTCGTAATGAATTTGAATGCCTAGCTCCGATAAAGCCTCCGTTAAAATAGTTTTGGTTTTATCATAACCAGAAACCTTGCACCCTTTAGAAACAAAATAACGCGCAAGGGCACTCATACCAATGCCTCCAATACCAATGAAGCAAATATTTTTTATGGTATCTAATTTATGCACGTAGGTATGCTAATATTTTAGTTGCTACCACTTCTGCTGCATTTGTAATAGCAAGTGGTTGCAAATTTTTAATAAATGTTTGTTGCTGCGCTGTATCAAGCGCCAGTTTAGTAACTGTATCAAATAATGTAGATGCTGCCTGCGCATCGGGCACCAATAAAGCCGCTTGATTAGAAACCAAATAATTGGCGTTGGCTGTTTGATGATCTTCGGCGGCAAATGGAAATGGCACAAAAACAGCCGGCTTAGCTACCACACAAAGTTCTGCCACAGACATGGCGCCAGCCCTTGATATCACTACATCTGCTACGGCGTAAGCCATATCCATTTCTGCTATAAATGCACCCACCCACACATTGCTGTAACTCGTAGCCGCATTTGCATATTTAGTAGCACTTGTTTTACCCGTTTGCCAAACGAGTTGTAGGTCTAAACTTGCAAAACCATCTAAATGATTGTAAATAACTTCATTGATAGAATTGGCTCCTAAACTACCTCCTACTATTAAAATTGTTTTTTTGTTTGGGTTGAGTCCAAAAAAATGATGTGCCGCCTCACGGCTATGCGAAGCGGTAATAATATTTTCTCTTACTGGATTGCCGGTAACAAATAATTTGTTTATTGGAAAAAAGGATTCCATACCACCTGTGCCGGTAAATATAGCTGTTGCATTTTTTGCAAGCATTTGATTGGACTTACCTGCAAAAGAATTGGCTTCATGAATAAATGTAGGAATACCCTTTGCCTGCGCCATTTTAAGCACCGGAAAAGTAGAGTACCCACCTACACCCACCACAAAATTTGGCTTAAAGGAAGCAAGTATACCACGAACTTGAAAAAAGCTTTTGATTAATTTAAAAGGCAGGGTAATATTTTTAAAAATATTGGATCTATTAAACCCTGCTATTGTAAGTCCTATAATTTTATATCCTGCAGCAGGTACTTTTTCCATTTCCATTTTACCAGAAGCGCCAACAAATAAAAGCTCAATACCAGGCACTTGTTTTTCGAGTGCAGCTGCAATGGCAATGGCCGGAAAAATATGTCCGCCCGTACCACCGCCTGCTATAATAGCTTTCATTTTCATTTACGCAGTTGCATTTGATGGTGAAGCAGGCACCGGAACTGGTGTTGCAAATGGATCAACAATTTTTCCTTCTGTTTGCTCTACGTTTCGGGCCACACTTAATATAATTCCAATAGCACAACAGGTAAATAAATAAGAGCTACCACCCATACTCACAAGTGGTAAGGTTACACCCGTTACAGGAAGCAAGTTTACGTTAACCGCCATATTAGCAATGGCTTGTATTACCAGTGTAAAACTTAATCCCACTGCTAAAAATGCTCCAAAGGCAAATGGACACCTTCTAAATATTCGAATACATCGAAATAAAAACACGAGGTAAATAAAAATCATAAACGCCCCACCCAGTAGTCCATACTCCTCAATAATAATGGAATAAATAAAGTCGTTGTAGGCCTGCGGTAAAAAATTTCGTTGCCTACTATTACCAGGCCCTAATCCAACAAGTACACCGCCATTGGCAATGGCAATTTTTGCTTGCTGTACCTGATACGGCGTTTCGGCATCGGTGGCGTAAATAAAATCTTGAATACGACTAACCCAGGTTTGCACACGAACAAAAATGCTTTTGTCCTTCACTTTTTCTTTTTCCAATTTACTCACTGGAATGGTATAATCTACTTTAGGCTTACCCGTATACGTAATAACAGCCGCTGATACCAGCATAATGGCCGGAATTAGGGCTACACCAATTACTAGTAAAATATGTTTCATACTAATACGCCCAATAAACATCAGTAGTAATGAAGTGGCGCCCGTTAATAATGCGTTGGATAAATTGGCTGGTAATATTAATGCACAAGTAGCAAGCACCGGCCATATAACAGGCAAGAATCCTTTTTTAAAATCTTTGATCACCTCCTGCTTTTTACTGAGCGTTCGAGAAATGAACATAAAGAGCGCCAGCTTTGCAAAATCGGAGGTTTGAATGGTGAGTTGAATGATAGGAAGTTTAATCCATCTACTACCATCATTAATTTGTGCGCCAAAAAATAAAGTATATACAAGCAGTGGCAACGAAATAAAATATAATATAGTAGCCACTTTAGAAAACACCGAATAATTGACACGGTGTAAAAAATAAATAAGTGTTAGCCCAATCAGTGTAAAAGAAATTTGCTTAAACAAATACACACTGGTATTGCCTTTGTACATTTTATAAGCAAGAGAACCCGTAGCACTATACACCACCAAAATAGAAATAAGTGATAGCAGCACTACAATACCCCAGATATACTTGTCACCCCTTGTTTTTGTAACAAGCTGTGTTTTTACCCCTTCGACAGTGGGGATTTGAGAAAATAAAGTATCTGAATTTTGATTGAGCATGTTATTGTTTGCGGTCGTTATCTTAAATAATTACAATGCTTTTACAGCGTCTTTAAATTGTGTTCCACGATCTTCGTAGTTTTTGAATAAATCAAAACTTGCACAAGCCGGACTCAATAACACCGTATCTCCTTTTGCAGCCAATTTAAAAGCAGCAAGTACGGCAGCAGATGCAGTATTGGCTTCTTCAATTACCACTACCTTACCCTTAAATGCATCGATAATTTTTTTATTGTCGGTACCCATACACACAATCGCTTTTACTTTATCAGTTACCAACTCTTCAATTAAAGCGTAATCATTGCCCTTATCTACACCACCTAAAATAAGTACAGTTGGGTTGGTTAGACTCTCAAGCGCATACCAAGTACTGTTTACATTAGTTGCTTTACTATCGTTGATAAACTCAACACCACGCACCATTGCTACAAATTCCATACGATGCTCGAGGCTATGAAAATTACTCACCGCTTCTCTAATTTTTTCCTTGCGTATGCCAAGGGTTGTTGCTGCAATGCCTGCTGCCATGGTATTATATTGATTGTGTTTACCCTTTAATGCAAAATCATAAATGCTCATGCTTACGCGCTCTTCTTGAATTCTCAGCATCATTTGATCGCCTTTGATGTAGCCGCCTTTTTTAATTTCTTGTTTCATAGAGAATGGTAATGGGTTAGGGTGAAAGGTTAGTAAGGATAAATGGTTAGTAATGATATCGTCATCTGCACAATAGATGAAAAAGTCTTGATCGGTTTGGTTTTCAATAATTTTAAATTTGCTTTTGATATAATTTTCAAATTGATAATTATACCTGTCTAGATGATCTTCTGTAATGTTTAATAAAACACTTACATCGGGTCTAAACGTTTTGATATCGTCTAATTGAAAAGAACTTATTTCTGCTACATACAGGGCTTTGGGTGCTTCTGCAATTTGTTTTGCAAAAGAGTATCCAATATTTCCCACCATCGCGCAATCCAGTCCTGCCGTTTTGCAGATATGATACATCAGCGCTGTGGTGGTACTTTTTCCATTGCTACCAGTGATGGCAACAATTTTACTGTCCCCTTTAAATCTAAAAGCCAGTTCAATTTCAGATATCACCGGAATTCCTTTAGCTCTAATGGCTTTCACCATTTCATTTTTTTCAGGAATACCCGGACTCTTCATTACTTCTGTGGCCGTTAGTATACGTTCAGCACTATGTTGTCCTTCTTCAAATTCGATACCGTTGTCAATGAGCTCTTTTTTGTAACGCGCTGCAATGTTTCCTGCGTCAGAAACAAATACATCGTAACCTTTTTGCTTTCCTAGCATAGCCGCACCAACACCACTTTCACCACTACCCAGTACAACTAGAAAATGCTTCATGCTTATCTCATTTTTAAAGTAAGAATGGCTAATACCACACATAAAATTGTTATGATCCAAAAACGCACAGCAATCTTACTTTCATGAAATCCTTTTTTCTGGTAATGATGGTGTAATGGACTCATCAAAAACACACGCTTACCTTCTCCAAACTTTTTCTTGGTGTATTTGAAATAACTTACTTGAATCATTACACTTAACAATTCAATTAAAAACACACCACAAAAAATAGGAATGAGTAATTCTTTTCTAACAATAATGGCAAGTGAAGCAATGATACCGCCTAACGCAAGGCTTCCGGTATCACCCATAAATACCTGCGCTGGATATGCATTGTACCATAAAAATCCAATACAAGCTCCCACAAAAGCACCCACAAAAATGGATAACTCACCAAGATTGGGAATGTACATGACGTTTAAATAATCTGCTAATACATAATTACCACTCACATAAATAAATACACCAAGGGCCATACCAATAATAGCGCTCACACCAGCTGCTAGACCATCTAAACCATCTGTAATATTAGCACCATTAGATACTGCAGTTATAATAAACGTGACTACAAAAATGTAAATGATCCAAGTATATTTTTCGGCACCCGGACCTATCCAACTAATAAGCTTGCTATAATTGAACTCATGATTTTTAACAAATGGAATAGAAGTGATGGGCGTTTTTACTTTTACATATCGGCGCTCTACCCCATTAATTTTACGTACAATGATATTTGAATCTTTCGCGAGTCGTTCTCCTTTTTGAAGCGCCACAATGCTAGTGCTAACAGTAGAAGCTGGAACAATTTCTCTTTCTACGGTTACTGCATTACTAAAATAAAGTGATACGCCAATAATAATGCCTAGTCCTACTTGTCCAATAATTTTTGTGATACCCGCAAGACCGTCACTATCTTTTTTCTTGTAAGCTTCGCCTTTTTTTTGCGCGTCTCTACGAGATTTAATTTTAAAGTAATCATCTAAAAATCCAATGATGCCAAGCCATACCGTACACAAAATCATTAAACGGATATATACTTTATCGAGGTTAGCAAATAATAAAGTAGGAATTAAAATGCTTAATAAAATAATGATACCACCCATGGTAGGTGTACCTTTTTTTTGCTGCTCGCCCTGTAAACCAAGCTCTCTCACGGTTTCACCAATTTGCTTTTTTTGTAAAAATTCAATTAATTTTTTACCAAATACAGTTGCAATAATCAAAGACAACAAAACCGCCATAGCAATTCTGAAAGTCAAAAATTGGAACATACCAGCGCCTGGTACGTTAAATTCTTGATTGAGCCATGTAAATAATTGGTATAACATAGGGGCCTATTAATCTTTGTTGTTAAAGAATGCTAATAAAATGGCTTTATCATCAAAAGGGTGTTTCACACCATTGATGTCTTGGTATTTTTCATGACCTTTACCTGCTACCAACACAATATCTTCTGGCTTTGCAAATTCCACAGCTGCTTTAATCGCTTCTTTTCTGTCAATGATTGAAATGTATTTTCTTTTAGCCGCCGTATTTAATCCAGCTTCCATATCAGCAATAATCTGTGCCGGATCTTCGGTTCGTGGATTATCAGAAGTTAAAATAACCTTGTCACTTAAATCACAAGCTGTTTGAGCCATGATCGGACGTTTGGTTTTATCTCTATCACCGCCACAACCCACCACTGTAATTACCTGCTCGTAGCCTTTGCGTAATTTTTTTATGGTTGCTAATACATTTTCAAGTGCATCTGGTGTGTGCGCATAATCAATAATGCCAATCACTTGCTTATTGCTAATGATATAGTCAAACCTACCCTCAGCACCTGCTAGCATAGATAAATTGGTAAGTGCTACATCACTTTCGATACCAAGGTTTACAGCAGCGCCATAAACGGCTAATAAATTATAGGCGTTAAACTCTCCAATGAGTCTAAAATGAACTTCAATTTCATTTACAAGCATTACAAGACCTGTAAGTGCATTTTCTAAAATTTTACCTTTATAGTCGGCGCTAGATTTTAATCCGTAACAAAGTTTTTTAGCTTTTGTATTTTGTAGCATCACTTCACCACGCTTATCATCTGCATTGGTAATTGCAAATGCAGTTGCTGGTAAGGCATCAAAGAATCCTTTTTTAGCAGCAATATAATTTTCAAAAGTTTTATGGTAATCTAAGTGATCATGTGTGATGTTGCTAAATAAAGCACCTGTAAATACAAGGCCTGTAATACGTTGCTGGTGCACAGCGTGGCTGCTGCACTCCATAAACACATGTGTACAACCCGCATTTACCATGGTGTTTAGTAGTTCGTTTAAACTTACTGCATCGGGCGTGGTGTGCGTAGCTGGAATAATTTGATCTCCAATTTGATTTTGCACCGTAGACACAAGTCCACAGGTATAACCCAGTGAAGAAAATAATTTAAATAATAAAGTAGCAATCGTGGTTTTACCATTGGTACCGGTAACACCTACTAATTTAATTTTTGTAGAAGGTGCGTCATAAAATTGATGCGCCATGTGCGCCACAGCTTCAGATGTGTTTGCCACTTTAATATACGTAACACCATCAGTTAGCAAAGCGGGCATATTTTCACACACAATCACCTTTGCACCTAGTTCAATGGCTTTTGTGATATAATCATGACCATCTTGCGCCACACCTTTAATGGCAACAAAGGCAGTGCCCTTGATTACTTTGCGTGAATCTATCGCAATACTAGACACCGCTATATCTGTAACGCCTACTACTTCGAGTAAGTGTACTTTATATAGAATGTCTTGTAAAATATGCATGACGTTTATTAGTTGAGTGTGATTTGAATTTGTTGACCTTTAACAATAGGTTCTCCTGCAGCAATTGACTGTGCTGCTACTTTTCCACGACCTTGTGCGTATACTTTTAATCCCGCCGATTCACAGATGTATATCATGTCTTTGTATCCAAGACCTACAAGTGATGGCATAGATTTAGTATCAATTTTGCTACTCTTTAATAATCCAGCGGCAGGCGCATGAGAAATGGTTGCCCACTCATCTACAAACAAACTAGAATCTTTAAAAGGCAGTTTTAATTTTTTCGCAACGCGCGCTACATCTTGCTTATAGCCCTTGTATACATAGACATTACTGTCAGGCTTTGGTGCCGTTTTAGCAATAGGTGCTTGCTTTACAGAAGCGCTATACAAGCGGTCAGCAATTTCTTTAAATACCGGACCTGCAACAGCTGCTCCATAAAACACAGGCGCATGCGGTTTGTTTTTAATCACTACGATACAGGTGTACTGCGGATTATCGGCAGGGAAGTAGCCAGCAAAAGAAGATTGATAAATTTTATCGTCGTAGCCCTTATTACCATTTGCAATAAGTGCTGTACCTGTTTTACCTGCTACTTTATAAGGTGATCCTTTAAATAATGTAGTTGCGGTACCATGTAAACACACCCCCTCTAAACATGTTTTTAAATCAGCTAATGTTTGATCGCTACAAATCTTTTCGTTCACCACTTTTGGTTGAATTTCTCTGAGCAACACGCCTTCTTCTTTAATGGCTGATACCAAATAAGGCTTCATCATTTTCCCATTATTGGCAACTGCATTGTAGAGGTTTGCCGTTTGTAATGGGCTCACCAGTAAAGTGTATCCAAAAGACATCCATGGAATTGTGGTAGGGCCCCATAATTTATGACCTGGCTTATAAATAAATGGACGTCCTTCTCCAGATAAATCAATACCTGTAAGATTATCCATTCCCATTTTTTTGAGGTGGTTGATAAACTGCATGGGATTATTGCCATAATGTTGCACCGCCATTTTAGCCATGGCCACATTGGAACTTAATTCAAAAGCATGCTGCACGGTAACATCTGAACTTCCATGATTTTCACTATCAAATACCGTTTGGCCAGCCACTTTCCAGGTACCGCCAGCAATGTTTACCATATTATTAAGCCCAACTTTTTTATCTTCTAATAAAGCAAGCATGGTCGCTAACTTAAATGTAGACCCTGGTTCCGATGGAGAAATTGCGTAATTATAATTTTCGTAATAATTACCATCTTGTCCGCGACCTAAATTGGCAATGGCTTTTACTTTTCCTGTTTTAACTTCTAATACAATGGCACTACCGTGCTCTGCTTCATTTTTGATCATCATTTTTTGAAGCGCGTTTTCGGCAACTTCTTGGATAAACACATCGATGGTACTTACAATATCTTTTCCATTTTCTGGTTCAATTTCGTAGGTATCCGCATCTAATGGAACCCCTACACCACCGGCAATGGTGCGCACCAACTGCTTTCCGTTAATACCGCGTAAAACGCTATCGTAGCTGTATTCTAAACCTACTTTATTGTTATCACGCGCCAGCCCAATAGTTCGGTAGGCTAAAGATTTATACGGATTTAAACGGATTGATTTTTCTACTGCAATCATGCCGCTTTTGTAACGACCTAGTTTAAATAACGGAAAGGTTTGAATTTTTTGATACTCTCTAAATGAAATTTTCTTTTTTAATAAAAAGTAGCCTTCATTGTTTTTATACGCCTGTACAAACATGGACTTATAATCCTCTGCAGATTGATCTTTAAACAAATCTGCCATGTAATAGCTTAGTGAATCGATATGCTCTCTAAATAAATAGCCATTATTAACATGAAGTGGCTCTACCCTAAAATCCATGTAAATATCAAATTGAGGAACACTGGTACTTAACATTTGACCGTCTTCGGAATAGATGGTACCACGCTCCGAATCAATATCAGCTATACGCTGATGAAGGCTATCACTCATGCTTCTCCAGTACTTGCCCTGTACTTGTTGGATATAAAAACCTTTACCAATAATAGCTGCCGCTACAATCACAACAAAAAGGAAGCTTAAATAAACCCTCCATAATATGTCTTTTTTGATATCCACTTGGCTTGTTATTTTTTTGTTGGTTCTTGTGATTTTTCTACTTGTAATCTTTGTGGTAATTCCTTCGCAACTTTTAAACCTAAGGGTTCTGTGGCTTTAATCACTTGGTTCTCTTCACTTTTAAACATCACTTCACCTTTAATGGTCTTGTATTCGAACTGTAACTCTTTTAATTGTTTGGTGGTGGTATTAATTCTTCTAATTGCGCGGTCGGCCATATGACCATTTGCGATATAAGCCACTGCCAGTGCCGATAGGAATAAAAAGAAAGGAATGTTGTTCGCTATCCACTGATAATTCAATAATCCTTTAAGCGGATTTTTATTGCTACTTGAATTATTTACTGTTTGTTCGCTCACGGCTTTCTTTTAAATTTTTTCTGCGATTCTTAATTTGGCGCTTCTACTTCTTGTGTTATTTTTTAACTCTTCTTCGGTTGCAGTAATTGGCTTTTTTGTTATCACCGTAAACACATCCTCTTTGTTATCAGGCAAAAAGGGGTGGTTAGGGGTTTCTATGAAACTCCCTTGACGGAAAAAGTTTTTTACCATCCTATCTTCTATCGAGTGAAAAGTGATGATAGCCAAGCGGCCACCGGGGTTGAGCACGTCAGGGACCTGACTGAGCATTGATTCTAACGCACCCATTTCGTTGTTCACTTCCATTCTCAAGGCCTGGAAAACTTGAGCCAAATACTTATTGGGATTTCCCTTTACAACAGGAGCAATCAGTGATTTAAATTGTTCGATAGTGGTAACCGATACATGTGCACGTGCAGAAACAATATGTGCTGCCAGTGTTTTTGAATTGGTTACTTCACCGTACTGTTCAAATATTTTATGTAGTTGAGCAGCAGTATAATTTCGAACAACGTCTTCGGCAGATAAAGCTTGTCGTTGATCCATGCGCATATCTAGCGGACCAGAAAAGCGAATAGAAAATCCACGATCACCTTTATCAAATTGATGACTACTCACGCCTAAATCGGCTAAGATGCCATCAACACCTGTTATTTTGTGTAAACGCAAAAAGCGTTGGAGGTTACTAAAGTTTTCTGGAATGAAAACAACGCGCGCGTCATCCATAACGTTGCGTTTTGCATCGGCGTCCTGGTCAAATGCAAATAATTTACCTTCTTGGTTAAGTTGAGATAAAATACCTGCGCTATGACCCCCGCCCCCAAAAGTGCAGTCGACATAAATTCCATTTGGCTTAATGTTTAAGCCTGTAAGGGTTTCATGATAAAGGACAGGAATATGGTAACCTTGATTGGTATGTCCTTGTTCCATAAATCCTTAATCTTTTTTGTCGTTACTGGTCATCACTTCATGGGCCAATTCACTAAAGGCCTCTGGAG
>JBIKIS010000174.1:0-3847 GCA_044361485.1 Sediminibacterium sp. | reverse complement strand
GTGGGCGAAGGGCTTTATAAAGTATTACAGCAAACCCCATCGCTTAAGGCAAGTATTGTAAAGGTTTGTATCAAAAACGTTGATAAAAAAAGAAATGCGCCGGCTAGTTTATTTACAACAGATAAAAACAATCTTTTACTAGATCCGAATATCAATGTTATTGTCGAAGTGATTGACGATTCGGTGGCAGCATTTGACATTGTTTCTACGGCACTTTTACAAGGCAAAGCTGTCGTAAGTGCCAGCAAAAAAATGATTGCCGACAACCTACCCGCCATGTTAGCGCTACAAAAACAAACAGGGCTTCCCTTTTTATATGAAGCAGCCGTTTGCGCCTCTATTCCTGTCATCAGAAACCTAGAAGAATATTATGACAATGACCTACTGCATTCTATTAAAGCAATTGTAAACGGATCTACTAATTTTATTTTGACTAAAATGTTTGAAGACAAATTAAGTTTTCAAGCAGCACTGATACTAGCGCAACAATTAGGTTTTGCAGAAAGCAATCCAAAATTAGACGTAGAAGGTTACGATGCATTAAACAAATGGACCGTTTTACTCGCCCATGCTTATGGTATTGTTGAAAAACCGGAAAATATTTTATTTAGCGGTATTCAAAATATTCAACTGAGCGATGCAGCCGTTGCACAAGAAAAAAAACTAGATATCAAGCTCATTGCGCAAGCTAAAAAACTAGCCAATGGAAAAGTGGCAGCATTTGTATTACCTCAATTGATTAGTCAAGCAGAGCCGCTTTCATTTGTTAAAAACGAATACAATGGCGTCGTTATTGAAAGTGGATTTGCCGACAAACAATTTTTTTATGGTAAAGGAGCCGGAAGCTTCCCTACAGCTTCTGCGGTATTAAGTGATATATCGGCACTCAGGTACAATTACTGTTACGAGTATAAGAAACTTTACCAACAAGCTCCGCACGAATTAACTTCCGACTATTTCTTAAAAGTATATGTAAGCTTTGATGACATCAAAAATGTTCCTAAAGACAAATTTGAATGGATAGAAGAATGGCATGCACAAGAAGACCGTAAATACTTAATTGGCGTACTACATGTGAAGGAACTTATTCAAGATAACTGGTGGAAGGAAAATAACAATTCCCTTATTTTAACCCCGGACCCTATTATTGACAACCTAGACATCGTACACCTTAAGAAAAAAAGCCTCGAATTGGCCGGCGTTCTTTAATAAATAGGTGCAACTATAGTAGCTTTGCGTGTAAATTAACAAGATGCAATTGCAACTGAATAAAAATGCAACGGTAGGAATAGGCGTATCCTTAATTACAGGAACCTGCTTAATCCTTCTATCTATGATTATGGGTAAGGAAAATGCCTTCCTACTCATGAACCTAGATTTGGGTCCTGCTGCAGATTTCTTTTTTTATATCTGGGCCAATGCTGGCGATGGATTTATTTGGATTCCGGCTTTTGCATTAACGCTCATGTACAAGAAAAAATTTGTTCCGTTTTTGCTTGTTACGATCGTTTTTTCAACCGTCATCACTCAAAGCTCAAAACAAATATTTTTTAAATCAGAAAATAGACCTGCTGCCGTTATTTCTGACAACGCATTAATACACAAAGTATCGGGCATTGTAATTCATACCACTAATAGTTTTCCATCCGGACATACCGCAACCGCATTTTCACTTTTCTTATTTTGTTGTTTTATTAGTGCAAAAAAATGGATCGTACCGCTAGGTTTTATGTATGCATTATTAGGTGGTTATGCTAGAATTTATGTAGCTCAGCACTTCCCATTGGATGTTGGTGCTGGTATATTTACAGCATACTTTAGTACTTTAATAGCATGGGTCATTCACTTGAACTATTTTAATAAAGCCGAATGAAAATACTAAAACTCATACACCTAACCCTTCTAATTGCTTTCAGCTTTATTTTTCAACTAGCAGCTGCCCAAGACACCACTGAGCAAATTACACCGGGCAGATTTAATAGCACTTCCGCTCAAAAAAAGCCCTATGTTATACTTATTTCTATAGATGGCCTTAGATCAGATTTTGTAGACAAGTACAATGCAAAATCTTTACAAGCATATGGTAAATTAGGCGTGGTTGCAAACTACATGACAGCTGCTTTTCCTTCTTTAACCTTTCCCAACCATTACAGTATTGTAACGGGCCTTTACCCTGCACACCATGGTCTTGTAGACAATACTTTTTATGATGAAAAAGCAAACGCTACCTATACCATGTCTAATAAAAAAATGGTAGCCGACCCTTATTGGTATGGCGGAACCCCACTTTGGGTACTTGCCGAAAAACAACAAATGGTAACAGCTAGCTTTTATTGGGTAGCGTCTGAAGCGCCTATTTTAAATACAAAGCCTACTTATTTTTACAATTACAACGACAAAATAAAAATAGAAAAACGAATTGCTCAAATTAAGGACTGGTTGAGTTTACCTGAAAAAACCAGGCCACACCTTATTACTTTTTACATGCCTGAGGTAGACGATGCTGGACACAATTATGGCCCAGATAGCAAACAAGCTGAAGCTGCTGTACAATATATTGATGGTGTAATTAAACAAATGAATGAAGCGGTTGGCAGTTTAAACCTTCCAGTTAATTATATTTTAGTTTCAGACCACGGCATGGCACTTGTTGATAGTCAAAACACCATTCGACTCCCAAAATCCGTTGATCCTACAAAGTTTAATGTGCCTTCTGGAAGTGCGCTTTTGCAACTATATGCAAAAGATACTGCTGCCATTATGCCAACCTACCAAGCACTACTTAAAGAGGCTAACGGATATGATGTTTATTTAAAAAATAATGCCCCTAAAGATTTTCATTATAATAATGCAGACGACCGCTTTAACCGAATTGGAGATATTATTTTAGTAGCTAAACTACCTTATACATTTAGTTTAAGTGGCAGACCTAGCAGTCCGGGTAAACATGGTTACGACCCTAAGCTTCCCGAAATGAGGGCTAGCTTTTTAGCATGGGGACCTGCATTCAAATCTGGTAAAAAAATTAACGGATTTGAAAACGTGCATGTATACCCACTAATTGCTAAAATTTTAGGGTTACAATATGATCAAAAAACTATTGACGGAAATTTAAATGTGTTAAAAAACACACTTAAATAAATAGCTAGTCTTTCCAACGCCAATCACCTGCAATTTGAAGTGGAAGTTTTAGATTGTTTTTGATTAAAAATAATCTAGTTTCCTCCTCATTCAAGCGCTTTGCTTCGATAGTAGGTGCATCAGCAACAGCAAACACCAAAATCGCATTAAATCGAACGGTATTTTTCATCCCCTTTTCGTCCACTAGCTTAAAGCCATCACAATCTGCGTGGTAGCAAGGTCCTGCATTATTAGGAAGTTTTCCGCCTGCTGCTCCACCTGTTGGAATCCCTTGTAGCATAAACGGTTGGTGATCACTGTGCAGACCGGCACCTGCGCTAAATGAATTTTTGAAACTTGTATCGATACTTTGCACAATAGAACCAATTGATTTAAATAGGTTTTCAGACACTTCTGTAGAACTTGAATAGCCAGTTGGATCGTTGGTCATGTCGTAATTGAACATATACCTAATTTGATCCATTGACTTATCTTTTTTTGCAGCTTCAATATATGCTTTTGAACCCAACAGCCCTTCTTCTTCACCCATAAACATAACAAACTCAACGGTACGCGCAGGCCTTAAATTAAGTGCTGCAAAAGTGCGCGCCATATCTAATACCGAAAAAGATCCTATACCATTGTCAATCGCGCCCGTTGCTAAATCCCAAGAATCCAAATGACCTCCTACTACAATTTTTTCTTTAGGTAAATCACTTCCTTTAAT
>JBIKIS010000173.1:0-3849 GCA_044361485.1 Sediminibacterium sp. | reverse complement strand
CAAAGGTTGAGTGGCGTATTTGAAACAAACCAAGCTGCATGGTCAGAAATTAAAATACCAAGCATGCCACTCACGTGAAAAAGGAGTGCTATAAAAACAGAAATAGCAAGTTTATATTTTTCTACAAAAAGCCTCATAGCACGCTGTCTTTTGCCGCTAAATTACTCATAATTTCTGCACTTTTTAAACAAAGCGGAATACCGCCACCAGGGTGTACACTGCCACCCACAAAATAGAGACCCTTGTATTGCTTGCTAAAATTAGGATGACGTAAAAATGCTGCCATGGGGGCATTGGAACTGGTACCATACAAAGACCCTTGATAAGAATCCGTTTTTGCCTCAATCAACAAAGGATCTAATATTTTTTCTGTTTCAATTAAAGGCTCAATGGGCTCACCCAACATGCGTTCTAGTTTTGCAAGCACTTGCTTTTTTACAGATGCAGTAATGGCGGTCCAATCTTGACCGGTGTTTGCGGGCACATTCACCATCACAAACCAGTTTTGCTTTCCCGCTGGTGCCTGAATACCTGGCTCACACACCGATGTGATATTAATGTATACAGTAGGATCGGAAAAAGGAATTTTTACCTCAAATAAATGTGCAAACTCGGCTTCATAATTTTCTGTAAAAAAAATATTGTGTAAACTAAGCTGTGGGAACTCTTTTTTGATGCCCCAATAAAAAATTAAAGCACTACTGCTGCGTTCCTGCTTTAAAATATGCTGCGCCTTAGAAGGCTCGCCTAATAAATTTAGATACGTAAAATAAACATCCGCGTTACTTACAACTAATTCAGCGGGTACTGCACAATCATTAACTTCTATGCCCGTTACCTTATTATTGGATATTGTAATTTTTTGAACGGGACTATTAAAATGAAACTGAACGCCATGCTTTTTCGCAACAGTTACAAGAGCATTGGTAATTGAAATCATACCGCCCGAAGGATAAAAACTTCCCTCGTTATGCTCCAAATGGGCAATTAAGGTGAGCATACTTGGTGCCACGTATGGGTTACTGCCATTGTAGGTGGCATATCTATTAAATAGTTGCACTAATTTTTTAGAAGAAAAAGCCTTTTCGTTGTGTTTATGCATCGACCTTGTTACATAGGGCAGTTTAAATGCGCGTAACGCAGATAAAAGCGGAATCTTAAACAGTGTAGAAAATTTATGCAACGAATGGTCTAAAAAAACTTGACCGATACGGGTGTATAATTTTTCGGATGCCGCTAAATAGTTTTTAATGTTGCTAACAGGTTCACCTGTTTTTAGATGGGCTTCTTTAGCAAACAATTCGGGATCTGCCGCAGCATGAATGACTGTTCCATCTTCATAAAAATAATGACAAGAAACAGGCATTTTTTGATAGGTAAAATAATCGGATAATTTTTCGCCTACTAAGGCAAGTAGCGCCTCTAATTGATGCGGCTGGGTAAATAAACTAGGGCCTGTATCAAACTGATAACCCGCGTCAGAAAAATGACCGAGTTTTCCGCCTGGCTTGTCCGATTTTTCATACACATGCACTTCATAGCCCTGCGCCACCAACCTAATACTTGCCGCAAGTCCTGCAATACCTGAACCAATAATAACCGCTCTTTTAGGCTGCATGAATTTTATTTTGTTGCTGCGCCATCCATACTTTTAATTTTGGATAAGCGATATGAAACCAAGCTGTAAAACGTTCTGGTGTTTCCTGTATTTGCCTTTCTAATTCCTGCACTTGCATAAATGCATATGCAGCTACTTCATTTGGATTAAAATCTACTAAACCATCATACTGTCCTATAATTACATGATCAAATTCATGCTCCGTTAATCCGTTTTCAAATACTGCTTTATAGGTAAAATCAAAGGCTTTAGTAAGGCTTGTTGTAAAACCCATTTCTTCTTGTAGCCTTCTAGTAGCTGCCGCTACAACTTCTTCACCAGGTCTTGGATGACTACAACAAGTATTGGTCCAAAGCCCACCGCTATGGTATTTACTATACGCGCGCTGCTGCATTAATACATCACCGGCTGTATTAAAAACAAAAACACTAAATGCCCTATGAAGTATCGCCTGCTCGTGCGCCGCCATTTTTTCCATGGCGCCCACCGCTTCATCCTTTTCGTTTACAAGCACAACTTCTTCTATCATGACGGGGGCTTTACATAATATTTAACTGACTTCTAATGCCGGCTTTTGCAAGTATAAAGGCCTTGCCATAATCCGGAATACGAATACGAGACTCTAAAATATGCGCAGGCTCTAGGCGCTGTATTTTTTTAAATAAAGAGAGGTAATATTTATAAGCAACATACACACCAAATCTTGCTTTAATAGGTAAATTTAAAATGCCTGCATACGCTTCATCAAAATCTTTTTGAATATCCTGCTCAATGGCTAATTTATCTGCCTGTGTAAAATTGGCAAAATCGCAATCCGGAAAATACATACGGTCTAGTCCTTCAAAATCGGCCTTTACATCACGTAAGAAATTCACTTTTTGAAATGCAGATCCCAAACTTTTTGCAGCAGGCTTTAATGCATCATACTGGGCTTGATTGCCTTCACAAAAAATATACAAACACATAAGACCTACCACTTCGGCACTGCCATAAATATAAGTTTCGTAACCAGCTCTATCGTAGGTATGTTTACCTAAGTCAAGTTCCATGCTGTATAAAAAAGCGTCAATGAGTGCATGATCAATTTTATATTGATTCACGGTCATTTGAAAACTATGTAAAATTGGATTTAAACTAATGCCTCTTTCAATAGCATCGTAGGTTGCTTTTTTAAATTCTTCAAATAACATGTGCTTATCGAAACCATGAAAAGTGTCTACTATTTCATCCGCGAAACGAACAAACCCGTAAATATTACAAATAGGGGTACGTAAGTCTTTGTGCAACAATCTAATCGCCGAAGAAAAGCTAGTGCTATACTTTTCGGTCGTTATCCTACTACAATCCTGACTCACTTCATGAAACAGGTTCATCATAGTTGTTTGTTTTTATTTGTTGAATAATGTTTTACGACTTGTCCAGCCACCACTTCACCACTAATCAAACTTGGCGGCACACCTGGACCCGGCACTGTTAACTGTCCCGTATAAAAAAGATTTTTTACCTTTTTACTACGACAGCTTGGTTTTAAAATAGCCGTTTGCAGTAACGTATTTGCAAGCCCGTATGCATTGCCTTTAAACGCATGATAATCAGATATAAAATCAGATTGCGCAAAAGACCTTTTATAAACAATAGCATCCTTAATGGATTGACCGAGCCTCTTTTCGATGCGGGTTAACATTTGATCTAAATATTTTTCCCTTACTTCTTCTATATCTCCTGCTAAACCGGTTGCCACTGGCATGAGTAAAAACATATTTTCGTGGCCTTCAGGTGCCGATGTAGCATCTGTAACTGAGGTGATACTCATATAAAAAAGTGGATCGGAAGGCCAAGATTTTGTGGTATATATCTCGGCACCATGCACATCAAAGGATGTATCAAAAAACAAAGTATGGTGCTGAACGTCTTTTAATTTTTTATTAAGTCCAATATAAAAAAGAAGACAACTAGGTGCCATAACGCGTGAATCCCAATAAGCAGCACTATAAGACCTAGCCGCAGCAGGCAATAGCGCCGTTTCGATGTGGTGATAATCGGCGCCACCTATAATTACATCTGCTTCAAAATTTCCTTTACTGGTACAAACACGTGTTGCTATTTTATTTTCAACTTCGATAGCAGTGACTTCGTGTTCAAATTTAAATTGTACGCCAAGCGATACCGCTAAATCATACATGCCTTCAACAATATTATACATCCCTGTTTTAGGATACCAAGTACCGCCT
>JBIKIS010000214.1:0-3902 GCA_044361485.1 Sediminibacterium sp. | reverse complement strand
GATTGGAAAAACAACCCACTAAAAATGCCAGAGCGTTTTAATCATTAAATTTTTCGCGCAACATTTGCCTTATTAAGCATACAAATAAAAGAGGCCCCGAAAATTCGGGGCCTCTTTAGTAAACAAACTTTATAAAAATCTTTAGATCAACCTATTGATTAATAAATCGGGTCCAACCTTTCCACCAGAACGCATCTACACCAGCCGCGTCACAAGCACCTCTAAATTTAACCACATTAAAACCAGTAGCTAATTTAGGATCTGTAAAGCTTGCACGTACTAAGATATCTTGTTGACCGCCTGATCCACCAAAAGGTAAAAAGTCAGGTGCGCTGTAGCTAAATGGAGCAATTAATCGAGCGTCACTTACGTTGGTTAACACTACGTTTCCAAATGCACTATTAGAGAAAAATGTTTTAACAGAATCAGTGTTCCAAGGGTTACCAGTTGCACCGATAAAGCTATATGAAGTAACATCTGTACCTGTTGCCGGTCCGCAACCTGCAATTACGTTATTCTTGAAACGCACGGTACTGTCTATAATATTTAATTGTTGTTGTCTACCATTTCTTGCATCAATAATTAAGCCAGCAGGCCAACCTAAAAATATTGAGTTGAAAATAGAGATACCTGTATTTCTTCTAACGTGTGCAGCACCTAAGAATAAACTATTACCGTTGTTTGCTAGAGTTGCTCTTGGTCCAATCACTGTCATATTAGAAAATACAGCAGTAGTTTGAGGATTATTTTGAGAACCACCAGCATCGTTATCACACTCAAAAGCTTCTGAACGAGAGATATCGGCAATGGTAGAGTCTCTTAGAGCAATACCAAACTGTACTTTACCGCTAAATCCATTATCTGCATCAAAATCATCATCCTGCGTTTTGTAGGCAATAAGGTGCTTACAGTTTACTGTACCACCAAACCACTCAAAAGCATCGTCTTTTGCATAAGTAACTTGAACATAATCAATAACAGTGCCGCTACCTACAGCAGCCATGGTTAAGCTATTAATTTCTTTATCGGGTTGGTATGCATAACCAGCATACTCAATTCTTACATAACGTAAAATACCAGAGTTATCAGCGTTGTTAGGGGTTGCACCGCCACCAGCTAAACCATCACCAAATGAGTTGTTGATACCACCTTCTACTTCAAGTATACCAGCACCACCGCCAGTACCAGTAAAAGATGTATTTACTTGCGCTTTACCACAAATTACAATACCACCCCAGTCACCAGAACGAGGTACTGGAGAATTAGATGTAAATACAATTGGTTTTTCTTGAGTACCATCTGCAATAATTTTTGCACCACGTGTAATTACTAGAGTTGCAACTGAAGCACCAATATAATCTCCTTTAACAGTAACGCCAGGTTGAATAGTAATTGTTGCGTTATTTACGATGTAAACAAGGCCACTTAAGATGTAGTTATTACCTTCTCTTAAAACCGTATCCTTGTCGATACGACCTTTTAAAATAATGGTTTGAACACCTGGTGTTGTAGGCGGGGCAACAACTGTTGAACCTCCACCATCCATTTCAATTTTTCTACAACTTGTAGCAATTAATGCAACGAAAGCTGCTGCAAACAAAACCGATTTTTTCATTTTATTGTTTTTTAAAAATTTTTGTAAAGTATTATAAAGAGTATGAGAAAGTTACACCAACGTTAGTACCTGTTTGACGACTTAAACGGAATGGATCTTTAAGTTTATCCAAATTGTTATTGCCATCCGGATTTTGATAGAAATATAATGTTTGGTTTAAGATATCTTGGATATTGATTTTAAATTCTGCCTTATTATTAGCAAATTTTTTGCTCAATTGAAAATCAATTACAGGTCTTGAAGACTCATAAATATCTGGTTGATCGAGGCTACCCACAAAAGTTACACGACGACCAATTTGGTTATACAACACTGTAGCTGTGATACCTTTAGAAGGTAAATCATAGAGTGCCGAAAAGTTAATCAAATATGGTGATTGACCTTGTAATGGACGATCTAAGAATAAATTTTGATCTTTAACTCTACTATTAATATAAGAACCATTTGCTTGAACGGTAAAGTTTTTTAGTGCTTCAGAAAAATCTAACTTTTTTCTAATTTCGAATTCTACACCATAGGCATTGGCACTTGCGGGGTTCGCAAAGTTAAACGTACTTGAACCACCAAGACCAAAGTTGTAAATCATTTCGATAGGCTTATCAAAATGCTTATAAAAAGCACCAATGGTAATAACTTCTCCTGTTTCAGGATATAATTCGTAACGTAAATCTAAATTGGTAATTTTTGTACGCTCAATAGTTGGCAAACCTTGAACTGCAGCATTTAAATCAAAGTCGTAATATTGGAAAGTAGCAAGCTCTCTAAACTCTGGTCTTACCACTGTTTGTGATGCAGAAAAACGAAGGTTTGTTAAATTGTTAAGCTTATAAGTTGCATTTAATCCAGGTAAGAAATCTGTTACTCTTGTATAGTTATGACGTGGATCGTTTTTATAAACACTTCCTATTAATTGATCATAATCTTCTACACGTAAGCCCCAAATCACCCTTAGTTTACTGCTAAACTGGTTGTCTAACTGAAGGTAACCAGCATTTAAAATAGTATTTGCTAAATAACGGTATAGATTTCCTTTGATCGCATCAAATGCAAACTGAGTACTGTATACTTCACCTCTACCAAAATTACTTGGAGCAAAAATAGCAGAAGGGCCTAACAAACGTAATGCAGCATTATCTCTAGGTAAATAAATTGAAAAAGGTTTTGCATCAAATAAACGGTCTTTTACTTGGAATAAGTATCCACCCTTTAATGTTTGCTTGCTACCAAGTGCATTAAACGTATATGACAAGTCTGCACCAGCATTATAGATATAATCACTTAGATTTTGATAAAAACGGTTACCGCTTCTTTGTGATAATACGTTAGACAATAAGGCTACATAAGGATTGGTAGCTACATCATTATTTTTCAAATAATACAATCTACGTTGATCAGGAACATAACCATCCAATAATGTAAATGAGCCATGCCATTTAAACTTTAAAACGTTTGTTTTTAAATTGTGCTCACCATTGATTTGTGAATTCCAAAATGTATTTTGCTTAAAACCATACTCATAACCACGAGCACTATCCAAACGTTGGTTACCATTACTTTCTTCACCAGTTCTTAGTGTAGTAAAATCGGTAGAGGTAACGTTAAAAAGTGTTTTTGCAGAAATTTTGTTATTGTTGTTTAATTGTAGAGATACGTTAGCAAGTCCACCCCATAAAAGGTCTGTGCTATATCTATTATCAACATAATTAAAATCAGGTGTGTAAGTTCCATCACCAATAAAGTTAAATCCACTATTGGTACCTTTTGTTAAACGTACCGATCTATTGTAGTTAAGTGCAAAAATAGCACCCAATTTTTTGTTGTTTTTGAAGTCCTTAACAAAACCACCACTTGTTTGGAACTGACCATTAATTAGGCTAGACTTGTTAGCTGTCATTGGCGCCCAATCATTATTCATAGTAGAACCAATGTATGTTTTGTCTGCTGGCGCTAATGCATCAAACTTAGATTTTGTAGTGTAGGTAGCAGGTAAAGATCTACTTCCATCATCAATACCTAGGTAGTCTGTTTTGCCGCCTTTGTATTCGTAAAAATTATTACCAACAGCTTGTGTGTTAAATCCAGAACCAACTTGAATGGTAAAAAAGTTTTTGGTAGGTATATCTCTTGTATTAACTTGAATTAAACCACCCGCCCACTCACCAGGAAGTTCTGGAACAAATGCTTTATTGATAACAATATTATCAATCATGTTAGCAGGGATCAAATCAAATGAGAATGCTTTTCTATCAGGCTCTGTACTACCTAATTGTATTCCATTTAATAGGGC
>JBIKIS010000215.1:0-3909 GCA_044361485.1 Sediminibacterium sp. | reverse complement strand
ACAGGATATTTTAAAATATTGTTGACTCAGTTTTGGAGTTTGGTTGTGTTCAAAATTATAATAACCGCTGCCATGCTTATTGTAGGTGTCTATTTATTACTTAATCAACAGATCAATATAGGCCAGTTTATTGCGGCAGACATTGTTATACTTGCCGTGATCAATTCTGTAGAAAAATTAATTCTAACACTAGATAAAGCCTATGATTCACTAACCGCTATTGAGAAATTAAATAACATTAAAAGTGCTGCATTAGAAGATAGTGGCAATGAACTTGTCACAAGTAAAAAAGGAATTGCTATTGGTTTTAACGGTGTAAATTTTAAATATCCCGACGGAAAACATGTTTTGCAAGATGTTTCTTTTAATATCAATGAAGGTGAAAAAGTATTAATTGTAGGTGCATCCGGTTCTGGAAAATCAACATTATTAAGGCTCCTAACTGGAACATTCACTGCGTTTGAAGGTAGTATTAGAATTAACAACATTGCCATAGGTAGCTATTCAATTAAATCGCTAAGGTCCAACACTTCGGTTTTAATTAGTCAACAAGATATTTTTCAAGGAACCCTTAGAGACAATATTACCATGGGAGATACAGCTGTAGAAAGTTATAAGCTATTTGAAATTAGCAAAAAAACAGGTTTAGATAATTTTATTAGTGGGCTTGAAATGGGTTTTGATAGCATTATTGATCCGGCTGGAAAAAAACTACCAGAAAAAATAAAACAAGGTATTTTGTTAGCAAGAGCACTGTTAAATAAAAAACAGTTGTTTTTACTTGAAAATCCTTTTGATGGATTATCAACTGAAACAATAGAAGAAACCAAACAAACTATTCTGGATATGCAAGAAAGCACCGTCTTAATTACGGCTTCATCGAATTTATTTAAAGAGGTTTTTAATAAAGTTATTTATATAGAAAACGGAATGATAATTTCTATTGAAACAATAAATAATAAGTAATGAGCGCATTTAAAAATATTTATCAAATTGACAAAGAAAATAAGGTTACAAGGGTATTTATAATCATATTAATTGTAGCCGCTATTGTACTTTTTTTACCATGGACACAAAATATTAGAGCAAAGGGAAGTATCACCACACTTCAACAAGAACAAAGAAGACAAGAGGTTAATACAATTATTGCTGGAAAAGTAGTGAAATGGTGGGTAAAAGAGGGAGATGCCATTAAAGCAGGTGATACGATCATGCAACTAAGCGAGGTAAAATTTGAATACCTAGATCCGCTTTTATTAGAAAAAATGCGGTCTCAGATTCAAGCTAAATCAGCAGCTATTGAAGGCTATACCAGAAAAGGGGAAATGGCTGGCAAACAAGAGAGGGCGTTAGCAGAGCTTCAGTTTATTAAACTAGATCAGCTTAAAATCAAACAACAACAATTACAGCTAAAACTAGTATCAGATAGTATGGAATTGGTTGCACAAATCAATGAGTTACAGGTTACAAAAAGACAAATTGATGCAGCCAAAAATATGTTGGATAGCGGTGTCATTTCACTCGTAGATTTTGAAAGAAGAAAAGTGAATTATCAAAACGCTTCTGCTAAAAAAATTGCTGCAGAAAATAAGTATGCGCAGTCTAAGCAAGAAACGCTTGCTTTATTATTTGAACAAAGTAGCATTTTACAAGACTACAATGATAAAATAGCAAAAGTAAATGGCGATAAATTTACAGCGAGTGCAGATCAAGCCATTGGTATGGGTGATTTAGCAAAACTTGAAAATAGCTACGCCAATTACGATGTAAGAAATAAACTTTACTACATCATTGCACCACAAACAGGGCAAATTACCAAAGCAAAAAAAGCAGGTATTGGTGAATACGTTAAAGAAGGTGAAATGATTGTTGAAATAGTTCCAAAAGATATCAAATACGCCGTTGAACTATTTGTAGAACCTATGGACTTACCCCTTATTAGTAAAGGCCAGAAAGTAAGATTTATTTTTGATGGATTTCCAGCCATTGTGTTTAGTGGATGGCCCAACAGTTCCTATGGTACTTTTGGTGGCGTCATTACAGTCATTGAAAATGGTATCAGCGAAAATGGAAAATTCAGGGTTTTGGTATCCGAAGATTCTAGGGATAACCCATGGCCAAAACAATTAAAATTTGGAGGTGGTGCCAATGGTATCGCACTTTTAAAAGATGTTAGTATTGGATATGAGCTATGGCGAAATATTAACGGATTTCCGCCAGAATATTATCAAGCACAAGTTGAAAAGACTAAAAAATGAGGTATTTAAAACAAATAATATTCCTATTATTTATATGTTCAAAGGGATTTGGTCAGCAACTTACCTATAACGAGTTTATAGATCAAGTTAAAAAAAACCATCCCCTTAGCAAGCAAGCAACAATTGTTGTTGACAAAGCAAACGCCGATGCGTTGATTGCACGCTCAAACTTTGATCCCACTATTGGTTTTCAATCTGACATGAAAACATTTGATGGCAAAAACTATTTCAATTATCAGAATACAGAGTTAAAAATTCCTACTTGGGCTGGTATAGATATTAGCACGGGTATAGAAAGCAACAGAGGGCAATTTTTAAATAGTGAAGTATCTAAAGGACAAAGTAGTTACCTTGGTATTAGCGTACCGGTACTTAAAAACTTAGTAATTGATAAGCGCAGGGCTGCTGTTTTACAAGCAAAAAATTTAATACTAGCTAGTGAGCAGGAGAAACAATCGATTGTCAACAATCTTCTATTAGACGCCAGTTTACAATATTGGAAGTGGGCAGCACAGTATCAATTATTAAAATTATACAATCAGTTTGTTGTTACATCTACCAATAGATTTAACATCACAAAAATTGCTTTTAACAACGGAGAAAGAGCATCACTAGATACACTCGAAGCACTTACACAATTACAACAATTAAAAATTTTAGAAAACGACGCTGATTTACTTTTTACAAACGCAGGAATCGAATTATCTTATTTTTTGTGGGACAATCAGGATAGCGCCTTACAATTGAGCCCTACTATGATTCCAGACACACTCGATAGTAAAAAAATCTCGATGGAGACTGCCATTGGAGACTTAATGAGTTTATCCATTTTACAAAACCCAGAAGTACGTGCTTATGAGTATAAGATTAACAACTTACTCATTGAAAAGAAATTAAAATTTCAATCGCTACTTCCTATGTTAAATGTTAAATCAAACATTTTAAACCAAAACTATAACGTCTTTAAAGACGCTGGTGCACAGTTTTACCAAAACAACTATAAGTTTGGGGTAGATTTTAAAATGCCTTTGTTTTTGAGAGAAGGCCGTGGTGAATATAGAAAAGCGAAACTAAAAATTGAAGAAACAAACCTAGCTTTTGCTGCCAAAAAAATTGAGGTTCAAAACAAGGTTAAAACTTATAGCAACGAAAACTTTTTCCTAAAAAATCAGTTGGAAACACAGTTTATCATCAATAAAAATACCAATTCCTTACTAAAAGGTGAGCTCATTAAGTTTTATAATGGGGATAGTAACTTATTTGTCGTAAACGCACGTGAAAATAAAGTAATTGAAACTGCAGAGAAACTTATTTCTCTGCAGTTCAAAATTGTAAAATCGTATTACGGACTTAAATGGGCTAGCGGTACTATTAATCAATAAGAGAAGCATGCGTTAGCTGTAAAGCCTTACACTTTTCATTAAAATTTTTGATGTCCTTTTCAAGTATAGCGTTGAGTTCCGCTTTATAAATAAGCCACTCGGCATTTAATTCTTTAAATCTTTGTACATGACCCGATGTAACATGGGGTGTATTTGTATCAAGCTCACCTCTTAAAAAGATATAATTAGCCGTTAGCTTATTTACAAAATTAATGACGTCGTCATTTGATTCAGACTTTGTTTGAATGAGCTTGGCTTCCCACTCGTCT
>JBIKIS010000054.1:0-13092 GCA_044361485.1 Sediminibacterium sp. | reverse complement strand
AATAAATAAAACAAGGTCTTCTAAAATGAAGCCTAAATGGTGTTCTGCCACCATCACTTACCAAATAAAAACCAAGCTCACCGTTACCGCCTTCTACAGCGTTGTAAATTTCACCTTTAGGCATTTCCACTTCTCCCATTACAATTTTGAAATGCCAAATCAAAGATTCCATTTTAGTATAAACATCTTCTTTTTTAGGAAGGTAATATTCTGGAACATCGGCGTGGAAAATTTCAGCGTCGGTGCCTTTAAATTCTTGAACTTTTTTATACGCCTGCTCAATAATGCTTAAGCTCTGCCACATTTCCTGGTTACGCACCAAAAAGCGGTCATAATTATCACCTGTTTTTCCTACTGGAATGGTGAAATCAAAATCTTGATAACTACTATACGGTTGATGTACACGTACATCATAGTCTACACCCGCAGCGCGTAAGTTAGGTCCTGTAAAACCATAGTTTAATGCACGCTCTGCACTGATGGCGCCACCACCAATGGTACGCTCCATAAATATTCGGTTACGCGCAAAAAGGTTTTCAAACTCTTTTAAAACTTTTGGATATTCTTTTAAGAATTTTTCGAGTTTTTCAAACGCTGTATTTGTGAAATTCCTTTCAAAACCGCCAATACGCCCAATATTAGTAGTAAGGCGGGACCCACATACTTCTTCATATATTTCATAGATTAATTCACGGTATTGCATCACATACAAGAAGCCAGTATAAGCTCCTGTATCCACGCCCACAATAGAGTTACAAATTAAGTGATCCGATATACGCGCAAGCTCCATAATAATCACGCGCAAATAATCAACACGCTTTGGTGTCTCAACGCCTAAAAACTTTTCGCAGGTTAAATGCCATCCCATGTTATTAATAGGGCTACTGCAATAATTTAAACGATCGGTAATGGGTGTAATTTGATACAGTGGTCTGCGCTCAGCTAATTTTTCAAAAGCGCGGTGAATGTATCCTACCGTTTGCTCTGTCGAAACAATGCGCTCCCCATCAAGCTCCATAATATTTTGGAATACCCCGTGCGTAGCAGGGTGTGTAGGGCCTACGTTTAAAGTAGTCGTTTGTTTTTCGATAGAGCCTTCTGGCAGTGTGATATGATGTTGTTGATGCGCTAACATGTCTTTTAATTTTTTGTGATTATCCTCTTCCAAACATTTCGTCGTCTTTATCAATTCTTGTTTGATCTTCTAAGGGATATTCTTTTCTGAGTGGGAAATAATCCATCTCATCTACATTTAAAATTCTAATTAAGTTAGGGTGGCCAACAAAATTAACCCCATAGAAATCGTAGGTTTCGCGCTCCATCCAATTGGCACTTGAAAATAAATTGCAGGCCGTAAAAACATCTGGCGCTGCAACAGGAACAAATATTTTAAAACGAAGGCGCACATTTTCTGTAAGGTTATGCAAATGATACACCACAGAAATTTCGCGACCGGCATCATCTGGAAAATTTACCCCACAGATGTCTGTTAAAAATTGAAATTGTAAACTAGGTTCATCATACAAAAACTGCAACACTTTTAAATTGTTAGCAGCTGTTGCTTCAAAACTTAGTAAGCCATACGATTCTTCAAAATTAGAAACAAGGTCTCCAAATTTTTCTTGCAGCTTTTCTTGAATGTATTGGTTGGTAAGTGCCATACTTGATTATTGAATACCGTAAGAGTTTAATAATGTTTTGTACTGCTCAGAATGTCTACGACGAATACTTTCTTCACCCACTAAATCCTGAATCTTCATAAAGCCATCTAAAATAGCTTCTGGTCTTGGCGGACAGCCAGGAACGTACACGTCTACCGGAATTACTTGGTCAATACCTTGTAACACACTGTAGGTATCAAATATGCCACCGCTTGAAGCGCAAGCACCAATGGCAATTACCCAACGAGGTTCAGCCATTTGCAAGTATACCTGACGAAGTACAGGTCCCATTTTTTTTGCGATGGTACCCATCACCATAAGTAGGTCACATTGGCGTGGTGAAAAACCCACACGCTCAGAACCAAACCTAGAAAGGTCGTAATGCGAGCCCATGGTTGCCATAAACTCAATACCACAACATGAAGTGGCAAATGGTAAAGGCCATATCGAATTTTTACGTGCAAGACCCACTACACTACTAAGCTGTGTGGTAAAAAAACCTTCACCTGTAAATCCTGGAGGCGCTTCTACGGCACCCACTGCATCGGCAGAGGAAGCTAAAATAGGTGAGGTATTAAATCGTACTGGACGTGACATAGTTTTTATATTAAAATTAATCTTCCCAAGTTAGTGCACCCTTTTTGATAATGTAAATAAAGCCAACTAAGAAAAAGCCAACAAACATAAGCACAGCGCTATATCCAGCCCATCCTAGTTCTCTAAAATTTACTGCATATGGATAAAAGAAAATGACTTCTACATCAAACAAGACAAACAAAATAGCGACCAAAAAATACTTGATGGCCATGGGTTGTCTTGCATCACCATGTGTTTCAATACCACTCGCAAAGTTTTCTAATTTATCGGAAGTATTACGTTTAGGTCCTACCCATTGAGACACACCAATCATGGTGGCCACAAAGCCGGCAGCAAAAATTAATTGAATACCAATGGGAAGGTAGTTAGAGGCGAGATTGGTTGCAGATGCATCCATCAAAAAGGTACTCCAAGTCATATACTTGTTTTAGTCGCCGCAAAAATACACCACAGTAGGGATATAAACGAAAAACTCCCCAATTTGGGGAGTCTTTTTTAGCATTATTTTAGAAAAAAAGCAGATTAGCCTTTTTTAACTGGTGCAGCTGCTGGTTTACCCTGTGGTTTAGAGTAATAATCGATATTTTTTTGAATGGCAGTACGTTGTTCAGAGGCAAATTTATTGTTTTCATCTGCTGCATCAGGATACAACGTAATCATTTGATCTGTAATGTTTAACGCTTTTTGACAAGTTGCTAAAAATTGGTCAACAACTGCGGTACGTGTACCATCAGATTTTACTTTAAAATCAGGATTCTTTTTGAGGTTGTTAAACGCTCCAACATAGTAAACTAATTTAAAGTAAGCATTCACAAAAATCTCTTTTTTAAACTTGTCTACACCAATTTTGGTGTACACGGCATCTAATTCATCGAGTAAGGTTACAATTTGTGCAGTATCCGTGGTGCTTTTTAAAGCAGCACGCTTAAAGAAACCATATGGTTGTGGCTTATCCGGGAAAGCGGCCATATAGGCCCTTGCATATTCAAGTGTTTCTACAAAAGCACCCGCACTAAATGCAGTATTTGACAATTTATAATGATCCGCTTCTGTTAAAGCACCTTTCATTTCTAGTTGACGCTTCATCCATTTTAACTGCTCACCATATGCTTTAGCGCGACCAAAAATTTCGGCAGCGGTACTCATGTACGCCATTTTATTTTGCTTAACGGTATCGAGTGAAATGGCCTTTTCGATATATGCAGAAGCCTGTGCTTCGCTACCCGGAAACTTGGTTAATACTTTTACACCAAGTTCATAGTCGGCGGGCTGAATGTCAATAGCAGCAGCCTTATCGAGGAATCCTTGGATATACGTTTTAGCTTGAACAGAATCGCCTAAACGGTCGTAGTTGTAGGCATAAACAACTGCAATACGTGGCACTTGTGCCATGCCAAGTCCTGCTTCTAATTCTTTTAGTTTTGCTAAAGACTCTGCATATTTTCCGGCTCTAAATAAATAGTCGGCAAATAAAATTTCATTGCGTGGATCTTTATCTGCGGTACTCACAAACTTGTCTAAATAATCTTTAGCCTTGTTTACATCTTTATCAGAGTAATAGCGGTAAAGTGCATAGTATACCGGAGGAAAACTAGGATCGGAAGCAATGGCTTTATTGAAAAATTCTTCAAATAATTCCTTGTTGTTTTGTGATTGGTATATTTTACCAATTCTATAATTCGCACGTGCATTTTTGGGATCACGAGCTGCTGCTTCTGTAAACGCTTTTACAGCTTCACCACCGTTCTCACCACCCATTCTTAAATAGTTGATACCAATGTTTACAAACACATCGGCTGGGGCTAATTCCTGCTCAGCAGCAAGTTTTAGCTTTTCGATGGCATATACATGATCGCCTTGGTTTGCACCTACACTAGCGTTAGCACGACCAATGGCATTTAATACGGCACTATTTACACGACCCTTCAATTTCCCTTTGGTTTCAGTGGCAGTGGTAATAGCCTGCTCAAACTTTTGTTTGATACTATTGATATCGCCGCCTTGTAAAAGTTCGATATGCGCTAAACCTACTATAAGCATTGGATCATTGGGCAAGTCTTGGATGCCTTTTTGGTACACCGCTTTTGCACTGTTTACATCTTCTGGCTTTGGCGTTTCACCAACCTCAGAAACAATCAGCGCTTGGCCATACCAATACACCACTTGTGGGTCTTTTGAATTGGCGTCATACGCAGCTTTTAAAGACGTACGTGCACTCTTGTATTTTTCATAATCGAGATGTCTAATTCCTTCCGAAACTTGAGCCATCAAACACTGAACAGCTAAAATTGCTGTTACCATCAAAGAAACAATCTTCTTCATTTGTCGGTTTTTATAGTTGTTTTTAATCTGCATTTTTTATGGTTCCAGTGCGTCTGCTAAATCCCATTTTTGCTGGGACCAAACCGCCGCGCCTAAAAATCAATTGTCCTCTTTCTAAACTCATAAAATTCATAAATCCAGTACCAAGCCCCGTTGCGTTTTCTTTTAAAATATAATACACCGGGCGAGAAAGTGCGTATTGACCTCTCGAAATTGTAGCCTGCGAAGGTCTAGCATACAAACCTTTTTCTTCGCATTTGGTACATTCTACAAGGCCTAAATTTACTTTTTTAAGGTATTCAAGTTGCGTTGCATTGTAAGAATCGCCAATCCAGCTAAGACCTACAAAGCCAATAGCATCAGCCCTTTCGGCTACTTTGGCTAAAACATCTTCGCTATTTTTTGCGGCTACAACATTGGATCCAAATGGAGCCCCATGTAAAATAGTATCGCGCAAATACCTAACAGTGCTAGTTGCCGAATTTCCATCCATAACAACCGTGGTAGCTGTTTGGCCACTTAAAATTTTACGCAACTTTTCAAAAGTAAATACACTGTCCTTTCCTGCCTTGTTTATAATGATGGCAACCGCATCATATGCGATTTCACCATATTGAACGGGGTAAGACAATTGATTTTCAAAGAACGTATCCTCCTGTTTATTGAGCCCTCTAGCTACAATCACCATTCGGGTGCTATCTTGTTGTAAGTCTCTAAAACAATCCGCTTCCGACTTGTAAGAAACTTCAATTTTTGTATTCGGAAAAGACGAGTGGTGCACTTTTATTTGCTCCTCTATCACCGGCTTAAAACTCTCATCTACGCTGATATGAATGGTACCCGCTGTAGGAGAATCTTCCGAAGTTATTTTTGTGTTTTTATTGTTGCAAGCCAGTGTAAAAAAAACAATGGTTACAACCGCCCAATTACACCACTTCTTATTCATACGCACCTTTTTAAGTTTAGTAGTTTGGATAGATACCTCTATACAACCTAAACCCACCATACAATAAACAAATGCTGCCAAACATATACCTAAATAATGGGTCTACATCTATGAGTTGGACAATGCCAAGTTTTGCTCCAAAAAACATCACTACAGCCATGCCTAAAATTAACAATGACATCGAAAAATCATAGATTCTCCGCATCAAAATATAACTTTTCTCTTGTCTAGACCTAAAATCGTTATCCATTTAACAAAAAGTTTTTAATGGGCTGAGCAATTTACTTAATTATTTTATTTGACCCCGCTATTTTTAGCTTCAATTTTGAATAAATTGGCTGATTCCTAATAAGATAGGGTTAGATTTAGTTTGAACCAACCACTATTTGAAAACCAATTTACAGGATTGAGTATCTTTGGACCCTTAACCAACCCATTTTATGAGCAAACCATCGCTACCACAAGGAACCAGAGATTTTAGTGCTGCCGTTGTTCATAAGCGTAATTATATCCTACACACCATCCAAAAAGTGTTCGAACTATATGGTTTTCAACCACTTGAGACACCTGCCATGGAAAATTTGGAAACATTAATGGGCAAATATGGTGAAGAGGGCGATAAACTAATTTTCAAGATTTTAAATAATGGGCTGGATAACCCGGCAAAACATGAAGCCGCAACAGCTGCTTTTGATAAAGTATTGGCCGGAAAAAGCACTAAAGACCTCACCGAAAGAGCGCTTCGCTACGATTTAACCATTCCATTTGCACGCTATGTGGCCATGAACCACGCACAGCTAACCATGCCTTTTAAGCGTTACCAAATGCAACCGGTTTGGAGAGCGGATCGTCCTCAAAAAGGAAGATACCGTGAATTTTACCAGTGCGACGCAGACGTAGTTGGAAGCAGTAGTTTATTAAACGAATTGGAACTTACACATATTTATGCAACGGTATTTGAAAAATTAAAACTACCGGTAGAAATTAGAATCAATAGTCGAAAAATTTTGGCCGCATTAGCTACAGTTTGTGGCGGTGCCGATAAAATGATTGACATTACGGTGGCTATTGATAAGTTAGATAAAATTGGTATTGAAAAAGTAAAAGAAGAATTAATTGGACGCGGTCTTGACGCAAATCAAGTTGCGATCATTGAAAAATATTTACAAATAAATGGTTCTAACACCGAAAAAATAAAACAGTTAACGGCGCTTATTGGCGAAATAACTGAGGGGCAAGAAGGCTTACTTGAAATCAATACTTTACTTGAGCATTTTAGGGCATTTCCAAATGTAAATTTAGTGGCCGATTTTACATTAGCGCGTGGCCTTAATTATTACACCGGCATTATTTTTGAAGTAAAAGCGTTGGGTGTGAGCATGGGTAGTATTGGAGGTGGCGGACGCTATAACGATTTGACAGGACTCTTTGGTGTCAAGGATATCCCAGGTGTAGGCATTAGTTTTGGCGTAGACCGTATTTATGATGTACTCGAAGAATTAAACGCCTTTCCGGATACCATCCAAAGCAGTACCAAGGTATTGTTTTTTAATACCGGCGCCACCGAAAGCGCCAGTGCATTTTTACTTTTACAAGAACTAAGAAATAGAGGTGTTGCTGCCGAAATTTTTCATGAAAATCTAAAATTTGACAAGCAGTTTAAATACGCCGAAAAAAAGAATATTGGCTACGTTGTCATAATTGGCGAAGCAGAAATTGCAGCAGGAACCTGTGTTGTTAAAAATCTAACAACAGGTACGCAAGAAACCATTAGCAGAGATGCCCTACTAACTCATTTATTTTAAGTGTACGTTAAGAAAATAAATTGCGCCAATTAACGCGTGAGGTAGTAAATTTTTTGATCTACAAAAGATGCGGCTTCTACTTTTACGGCCTCTAATACCATACCACTTACGCTAATAGAAAGTCCAATTACTTTTTTATTGCTATCTCTCTTGAATATAACGGGTGCTTGATACTCAGCAATAAAATATTGGTCTTCACCTGTTTTTTGAAGCACAACTGATCCCATCGCAGAAGCAGCAATCAGAGTGCCATTGTCTGCATTGATAACTACCTCCTGAACCGGACTGCCTTCTGCAAATTTAAACTTGCCAGTAAACTGTGTTAAAGTTGTGTCCTGGGCCTGAATGGTTATAAAAACACCAAGTAATAATGTGCTTAATAAAAGGATCTTTTTCATAGGTAATGGTTAAAGTTATAGTCAAATATAACCATCTAGCCTTTAAATTGTTGTGCCTCCCCCTGTTAAATTTAAGTTTTTAGGCCTTTAAAGGTATCTTTGCAGTTATGAACAGGGATTTACCAAATATTAGGCATTTGAGCCTAGGAGAGCTTACGGAGTATTTTGAGGGGCTGGGCGAGAAAAAATTTAGAATTCAACAGGTACACGAGTGGCTTTGGCAAAAGCATGCGCATTCTTTTGATGACATGACCAACCTGAGCAAAGAGCTACGTGCCAAATTAAACGAGACATTTATTTTACCCGCATTAACCATCGATAAAACACAGGTTAGCGAAGACGGTACCGTAAAATCAAGGTTTAAAACATTTGACAAGCATTTTATAGAAGGCGTTTTAATTCCGACCGAGGAAAGAAAAACAGCCTGTGTATCTTCTCAAATAGGTTGCAGTTTAAGTTGCAAATTTTGCGCTACCGGAACCATGGACCGCAAAAGAAATTTAACCTACGACGAAATTTATGACCAAGTCGTGTTACTCAATAAAGAGAGCGAAAGAATTTTTGAAAAGAAATTAAGCAATATTGTTTTTATGGGTATGGGTGAACCCCTGCTCAACTACGACAACGTGCTAAAAGCCATAGAGCGCATTTCTGCGGAGGATGGCCTCTTTATGAGCCCGCGCAGAATTACCGTTTCTACGGCTGGTGTTTCTAAACAAATTAGAAAACTAGGTGATGATAAAGTGCGTTTTAAACTAGCTCTATCATTACACGCTGCCAACGACAAAAAAAGAAATGAAATCATGCCTATCAACGAAACCAATAACATCAAGGTTTTGGTGGATGCCATGAATTATTTTTATAAGCAAACCGGCAACGAAATCACGTTCGAATACATTTTATTTAAGAATTTTAATGATTCGCAAAAAGATGCAGAAGAACTGGTAAAATTATTCCGTCAAGTGCCCGCAGACCTTGTAAACATTATCGAATACAACCCTATCGATACGTTTAACATGACCAAGCCAGACGAACAAGGCATCGAAGATTTCATGAATTATCTAGAAGCCAACCGCGTAAACGCTCGCCTCAGAAGAAGCAGGGGTAAAGACATCGACGCGGCTTGTGGTCAACTAGCCAATAAGGGTAAATAATTACCAAACATCCTGTTGAAAAACAGCAAAACAATTGTATGCAAAAAAGAACCGACAACTTCAGCAAGTTTGCGAACCAAAAAAAGGGTAGCGCAGTAAAAGAAGCCTTCCGACAAGAGAAGAAAAAAATCAAACAAGAAGCGAGAGCCGCTGGCGAAGAAATGCGCCAACGTAAAAAAGATAAAATGCGCGGGCTTGTTACAGAGCCACTCAAAAAATCAACAAAGCCAGGTGCACGCAAAACTGCCCCAACTAGTAGAGATGATCGTGCACCAAGAGGAACTGCTCCAAGATCAACTGAGGCGAGCACTTCCGCATCAGTTAGACCTACTGGATCTGCAAGACCCATTACACCGGCTAAATCATCACGTGGTAAAGAGTTTCAAGCGACTCCGGTAGCAGGTATGCCCGCTCCTATTGCGCTAAAAACTGCAGAGCAAATGCCGCTCAATAAATTTATTGCGCATGCGGGTGTGTGTGGACGTAGAGAAGCAGCCGAACTTGTAAAGGGTGGTAAAGTAGTTGTGAATGGCGATAAAATATTTGAACCTGGTTTTAAAGTAGCACAAACAGATAAGGTAATTGTAAAAGGCAAGCAGGTATACTTACAAAAAAATGCCGTTTACATTTTACTCAATAAACCAAAGGATTACATCACTACTGCAAACGATCCAGAAGGGCGTAAAACAGTACTTGATATCATTAAAGGTGCTACACCAGAAAGAGTATATCCAGTAGGACGTTTGGACCGAAACACAACGGGCGTTTTGTTATTAACCAACGATGGTGAACTCGCACAAAAATTAACGCATCCTTCTTTTGAAATTAAAAAAATATACGAGGTTACACTTGATAGACCTGTTGCTAAAAAAGACTTAGAAGCAGTATTAGCAGGTGTTACACTAGAAGATGGGTTTGTGGCAGCCGACGCTTGTGGATACGCAAATGCGAAAGATAAAAATGTAGTTGGTATTGAAATTCATAGTGGTCGTAACAGAATTGTACGCCGCATATTTGAACATTTAGGATACGACGTTAGAGGTCTTGACCGTGTTATGTTTGCCAACCTTACCAAAAAAAATGTAGACCGCGGCAAGTACCGTTTCTTACAAGAAAAAGAAGTGCGCTTACTTAAGTTTATGAACAAATCATTTGTTCGTAAATCAAAAGAAGAAGCCTAATTTTTACCTTATTTTATTTTAGAAAAACTTTTCGATGCGCTTATCTGTATTATTTGAAAACGACGCATTTATTGTAATAGACAAACCTTCTGGATTATTAAGTATTCCGGATAGGTTTGGCATTGACATTTCTGTAAAAGAAATACTCAGACAACAATTTGGTGAAATTTTTACCGTGCACCGCCTCGACAAAGACACCAGTGGCGTTATTGTATTTGCAAAAACCGAAGAAGCGCACCAAGCACTGTCTGTATTATTTGAAGGAAGGGATGTAGAAAAATTTTATGTGGGACTTGTATTTGGTAACCCCGTAAATGATGAAGGCAGTGTAGATGCATCGATTATGGAGCATCCGGGCAAAAATGGAAAAATGGTTACGCACGTAAAAGGCAAACCCGCTTTAACGGATTACAAAGTAGTGGAAAGATTTAAAAAGTATGCCTGGCTTTCCCTGCAAATTCATACGGGTAAAACGCATCAGATTCGGGTACACATGCAGCATATTGGAAGCCCCATTGCTTGTGATCCTTTATATGGCAACAACGAACCTATCTTATTGTCTTCATTAAAAAAGAAATTTAAACTTTCGAAAGCCGAGGATGAAGAAAGGCCCATACTTTCTAGACTAGCACTGCACGCACATACCTTAACCTTTACTTTAGGAAATGAAACATTTAATTTTGAAGCTCCGATCCCTAAAGATTTACGTGCACTACTGCAGCAGCTTCGTAAATGGGACGCTTAGTATTATTCGGGTTTTTTAATGGTGCGCGCCTTGCGTAACACCGATTTTCCAAATTTATTTTTTACCGCATCAATGGCTTCGTAGAGCGCATGTTGCTCTGTTTTATTATCAAACAAATTGGTTTGCGCGCCGGTATCTGTGAGCCCTGCAAGTCGCACGCCCAGTAGTCGTACCAAGGTACCGGGCACATAGAGTTTTGTAAACAAATCGGTGGCTGCTTTTATAATATCACTATCTGCAATAGTAGCAGGAATGGTAATTTGTCTGGTACTCGTTTCAAAATTTGCATTTCTAAATTTAATAGCTACACAAGTGGCGAATTTTTTTTCTTGCCTGAGTTCGTAGGCTACACGCTCTGCCTGTCCTACTAGCTGTGCCAATAAAATATTTATATCTGCAGTATTTTCTTCAAAAGTATTTTCGGCAGAAATAGATTTTGATTCACGGTGTGGCGATACCACCGAATCACTTAAACCATTTGCTTGACGTATGAGTTGCGTACCCCATTTACCAAGTGCTTTTTCCAATAACCCAGCATCATACTTTAAAATATCGCCAATGGTATAAATGCCAAGCCCTAAAAGGGTTTGATGCGATTTTTTTCCTACGCCGCCTAATTTTTCGACGGGCAGTGGCGCTAAAAATTCTTTTTCTTTTCCAGGCGTTACAAATAAATAACCATTGGGCTTTGCTTCATCGGTGGCAATTTTTGCAACCAACTTATTGGTCGCAAGTCCAAACGAAATAGGAAGCCCCGTTTCATCCATAATGGTTTGTCGAAGCTTGATGGTCCATTCGAGTGGATTAAAAAAAGTATCCATGCCCGTTAGGTCAATATAAAATTCATCGATAGACGCTTTCTCGTATAGAGGTGCATTTGATGCAATGATATTTGTAACCCAGGCAGAGTATTTTGCATACTGCCCGTACGAACTTTTTACAATAATAGCGTGCGGACATAATTCCATGGCCTTTCGCATAGGCATGGCACTGCGTACGCCAAATTTTCTTGCTTCATAACTGCAGGTGGTAACAACACCTCTATCCCTACTACCTCCCACTACAACGGCTTTACCAAGCAGTGATGTATCTAGTAGCATTTCTACACTTACAAAAAAAGAATCTAAATCAAAATGGGCAATATATGGTTGAGGCGTTTGCATGGTAATTAAGACCTATACACATCGAGTAATCCGTCGGGTAAAATCACGTACACTTTTTTAGCATCATGATCAATGGAATCTAAACTTTCGGCGTGGAGTGGAATAAGCGCTTCATTACCTTCCAACGAAATTTTTAACAACACTTGGTGCGGCTGTTCAATCACTTCTTCGATAGGGCCTAGGTTTTCATCTTCATCCGTAATAACCTCGTAACCAAGTAGTGCGATTGGTGCCGACTTACCTGCTAATTTTCTAAAATCATTTTCTAGGAGCCATGCCTGACGAGACACAAAACGGGCCGCTGCTTCTTTGGTGTTCACGCCTTCAAACTGTACGTACATTTCTGCTTCATCTTTGGCTTTTGAACCGCTAATAAAATAAGGGAGGTAAGAACCTTTTTGTTCTTCTACAAAAAGTACTTCCACATCTTTTAGGTTCGTTTTTTTACCAAGCCCGTGCGTTAAAATAAGTTCTCCTTTCACACCAAACGTGGCCACTAGTTTTCCAATGTGTACGTATTCACTCATGGCTGCAAATTATTTATTAATTGGGATATTACAGAAATAAAAACGCCCACAACATTCGTTGCGGGCGTTTACTATTAGGTTGTAATAGAATTATGCTTCTGGAGCTGCTTCTGGAGCATCTGTTGCAGGTGTTTCCACTTCTGCAGCTGGCGCTTCTGGTTCTGCAACCGGAGCTTCTTCTACTTTTACTTCTTCTACTTTTTTAACAACAGGAACGTAAACTTTTTTAGCACGCACTTCTGATTTGTGTGCTTCGCTTCTGCGGTTAACATTTGCTTCATGCTCATTGTGCCAAGCTTCAAACTTAGTCATCGCTGTTGCTTCATCAAATAAACCAAGCTTTACGCCACGTAATAAGTGCTTTAAATAAAGTACACCCTTAAAAGAAAGGATACGACGTACTGTATCTGTTGGTTGAGCTCCTTTGTTTAACCAATCTAAAGATTTTTCACGGTCTAGGTTGATAGTTGCTGGAACTGTTAATGGATTGTAAGTACCAATTTTTTGGATAAACTTACCGTCTCTTGGTGCACGACCATCGGCTACTACGATGAAGTAGAACGGTCTTTTTTTACTACCGTGTCTTTGTAGTC
>JBIKIS010000172.1:0-4040 GCA_044361485.1 Sediminibacterium sp. | reverse complement strand
CATTTTGTGGAAGTGAAAACAAGAACCAGCCTCCAATTTGGTCACCCCGAACAGCATATTTCAGTTAAAAAAATGAGGCATTTAAAAAATGCAGCCTGCCATTACCACTATCTTCACCCGAACTACAAAAACATTCAGTTTGATGTGATATCCATAATGATAGAACCTGGAAATGAACCGGAAATTTATTTTATTGAGGATGTTTATTTCTAAAGATCTAATAAGCTCCATATTACCTTAATAACACTCCATCATTTTTTCAACCATTTTAAAGGTTGCCGGGCAGTAGGAAATATTTTGTTTGTGCACGTGCAAATATTCAACAAACTTTTTCTTTTTAAGGTGTGGGAACCCTGCACAATCGGCGGGCCTTACCTCATAAATAGCACACATGTTGGTACTCAAATTTAAGAACTGACATGGTTGAGAAACGTTTACCCAGTCATTGTCTTTGGCATCATACTCGAGCCATTTTTCTTTAAACTCTCTAGGTGTAATGGAAAAATGCGCAGCTATTCGTTTGATATCAGTGGCTGTAAATGTTGGACTCATGCTTTTACAACAATTGGCACAACTTAAACAGTCAACTTCTTTCCAAACTTCAGCATCTATGGCAGGTGCATTTTTATCTAAATCTTTAGGAGGCTTACGACCAATTTTTGATAAGAAACTTTTAAAAGATTTTTCGTGTTTTTTTGCCTTCTGTTTAAACGACTTAAGATTCACCTGCATTTCTTGACTTTACTTTGAATAAATTTGGTGTCGCAATATCGGTTAGCTTACCTTCATTTCCAAATTAACCGGTAAAGACTGCAACTTAAACAAACAACTGATGTGGGAAGCCTATAAAAAAGGATATAAAGCCTACTTACGATTGGAGAAATCTTTAAGTGACCATTCGGTGGAAGCATACCTACATGATGTGACCAAACTAACGCAGTATTTACAAGTAGTGAATCAGGAAAAAAATCCTGCAGCCCTTACCCTCAAAGACTTACAGGCTTTTGTAAAATGGATTGGAGAACTTGGTATGGGCGCTACTACACAGGCCCGAATCATATCCGGTATCAGAAGTTTTTATAAATACTTACTTACTGAGCAGCTTGTTACCATCGATCCTTCTACCCTATTAGAAGCCCCAAAAACCAGACGAAAATTACCGGATACCTTAAGCTTTGAAGAAATAGAACAGCTCATTGGAGCCATCGATTTATCGAGCCCAGAAGGCACCAGAAATAAAGCCATTTTAGAAACCATGTATAGCTGCGGACTACGCGTAAGTGAACTGGTAGGGCTCAAAATTTCCTGCCTCTACCTAGACATTGGCTTTATTAGAGTCATCGGTAAAGGTGATAAAGAAAGACTCGTCCCCATTGGATCCGACGCTATCAAGTGTATTAAAATTTACAAAGACACGGTAAGGTCGCATCAGAACGTTTCAGAAAAAAACCAGGATATTTTGTTTTTAAATAGACGGGGCAATGCACTTAGCCGGGTGATGATCTTTTATATCATCAAAAGCCTAGCGCTTACTGCGGGTATCACAAAAGTGATTTCGCCGCATACCTTTAGACACAGTTTTGCCACCCATTTGGTGGAAGGTGGTGCCGATTTAAGGGCCGTTCAGGAAATGCTAGGCCACGAGAGCATTACCACCACCGAAATTTATACCCACCTCAACCGCGACTTTTTAAGAGATACTTTACAACAGTTTCATCCCGCATTTAAAAAATAGTATTAGGTTTGCTATTCTAAAAACATAAATTTTTACCTATGAAAAAAATACTCTTCATCGTAGCAGCTTTTGTTACAACTTTTGCAAGCGCTCAAATTAAAATGCCACAGGCAAGTACCACGCAAAAAATCAACCAAGATTTTGGCATGGGTGCGATCGAACTTACCTATTCTCGTCCTAACATTAAGGGTCGTAGCGTTTTAAAAGAAAAAAGTGAATTAGCGCCTCTTGGTAGTATGTGGCGCCTTGGTGCAAACGCAGCAACTAAAATTAAATTTACAGACAAAGTAACTATTGGTGGTACCGAGTTAGAAGCCGGCACTTATGTTATTTATGCAATTCCTGGTAAAGATATGTGGGATGTAATTTTTAATAAAGGCGTTAACAACTGGGGAACTGATGGCTACAAAGAAGCTGAAGATGTAGTACACGTAAAAGTAAAAGCAGAAAAAGCTGCAAACTTTGCAGAATCTTTTACCATGCAAATTATCAATGTAGCTGCAGAAACTTGTGAACTTCACATGACATGGGGTAACGTTCAAGTTGCTGTTCCTATTAGCACAAATATCAAAGACCGTGTTCGTGCACAAATAGAAAAAGCTTTAGCTGCAGATAACATTCAGGCTAACACTTACAATACAGCAGCTAATTTTTATTACGAATTTGACAAAGACTACACCAAAGCAATAGTAAACATTACCAAAGCAGTTGAAGCAAGTAAAGATGCATACTGGATGGTTTTATTAAAAGCTAGAATCGAAAAAGCACTTGGCGATAAAGTAAGCGCTAAAGCAAGTGCACAAAAATGTATTGAGATGGCTACTGGCAAAAATGCAGACTATGTAACATTTGCAAATGAACTGATCAAAAGTTTATAATTGTTGTTGGTTGTAAAAACGCAACAATCTAAAAATAAAAAAGGCCCGCCAAATTGGACTCATTCCAACGGCGGGCCTTTTTACATGCCTTCAAATTATTTTTTCTCTGCCATATCAGGAATCGCTTCTACCTTGTAAGCACCTGCATCTAGCTTGGCTTTTGTTTCAGTAAATGCAACCAATGTTTCCTGGATATCAGCGTCTGTGTGCGCTGCTGTAGGAATTAAGCGGTAAATAATATGTCCTTTAGGTATTACCGGATATACGACAATAGAGCAAAATATTTTATAGTTTTCGCGGAGGTCCATCACCATCGCAGTCGCTTCTTCTACACCACCCTTCATATATACAGGTGTAACTGGTGTATCTGTTTTTCCAATATCAAAACCACGCTCTTTTAAACCCGCTTGTAATTTTAATGCATTGCTCCATAACTTTTCTTTAAGCTCTGGCATGGTGCGAAGCATTTCTAAGCGCTTTAAATTACCAATAACAAGTGGCATTGGTAAACTCTTAGCAAATATTTGCGAACGAATATTGTAACGAATAAAATCGATGATGGCTTTATCACCAGCTAAAAATGCTCCAATAGAAGCCATTGATTTTGCAAAGGTAGAAAAGTATAAATCGATAGCGTCTTGACAACCTTGTGCTTCACCGGCACCTGCACCTGTTTTACCAAGGGTACCAAAACCGTGGGCATCATCCACTAATAATCTAAAATCGTACTTACCTTTAAGCGCAGCAATTTCTTTTAGTTTTCCCTGATCACCAGCCATACCAAACACACCTTCGGTGATTACTAAAATACCGCCTGCCTTTTGCTTTTCAATAAGCGCCGTTGCACGCTGCATTTGTTTTTCAAAATCTTCTAGGTCGTTGTGCTTAAACACATAACGGTGTCCTGGATGTAAACGAAGTCCATCAATAATACATGCATGGCTTTCTGCGTCATACACAATCACATCATGTCTGCCGCAAATAGCATCAATGGTACTCATGATACCTTGGTAACCAAAGTTCATTAATATCGCGTCTTGCTTAAAAACAAAGGCAGCCAATTCGCTTTCTAATTGTTCGTGCTGATCAGTGTTACCACTCATCATACGTGCACCCATTGGTGATGCTAAACCGTATGCCGCCGCAGCATCTGCATCTGCTTTTCTCACTTCCGGATGATTGGCTAAACCTAAATAGTTATTCAGGCTCCAAACAACCATGTCTTTGCCTCTAAATTTCATCCTACTTCCTATTTCACCTTCCAACTTAGGGAAAGCAAAGTACCCATGTGCTCTTTCTCTGTGCTGACCTAATGGTCCAGCGTTCTTAAGGAGTTTCTCAAAGATGTCTGCCATATATTATCATTATTTCTTTGGTAATCAATAAAAATTGATGCAAAATTAATCTATTTATGCACTCAATAAGCG
>JBIKIS010000053.1:0-13221 GCA_044361485.1 Sediminibacterium sp. | reverse complement strand
TATTGATTGTTGAGTCCCCGGCAAAGGCCAAAACCATAGAAAAGATCTTAGGGTCTGATTTTGAGGTGAAAAGCTGTTATGGCCATATTCGTGACCTTGATAAAGGTGATAAAGGTATCGATATACAAAATAAGTTTCAACCGAGTTATATTGTTCCGGACGAGAAGGAAAGAGTCGTGAAAGAACTGAGACAAATCGCTAAAAAATCCGGCGAAGTTTGGCTGGCATCGGATGAGGACCGTGAAGGAGAAAGTATCAGTTGGCACCTTGCCGAAGTACTGGGTTTAAACCCTGCTACCACCAAAAGAATTGTATTCCATGAAATTACAGCACCAGCCATAAAAAAAGCAGTACAAAATCCACGTTTAATAAACATGGATCTCGTAGATGCGCAACAAGCAAGAAGGGTGCTTGACCGTTTGGTAGGTTTTGAATTAAGCCCTGTTTTGTGGCGTAAAATTGGCATGCAAAAAAGTTTGAGTGCAGGCCGTGTACAAAGTGTTGCCGTTCGTTTAATTGTAGAGAGAGAAAGAGAAATCAACCAGTTCATTCCAGAAAGTAGTTATAAGATTGAAGCTATTTTTACGGCACTTGATGTCAATAAAAAAACAGTTTCATTTAAAGCAGAAGGTCCTTCAAAAGTAAATACGCAAAGCGCTGCTAATGATTTTTTAACAAGCTGCAAAGGCGCTACCTACACGGTAGATGAAGTTACGGTAAAACCTACCAAACGCACGCCAGCTGCACCTTTTACCACTTCTACCCTACAACAAGAAGCGTCTCGTAAATTAGGATATGGTGTAACAAAAACCATGTTACTCGCACAAAAATTATACGAAAGCGGTAAGATTACTTATATGCGTACGGACAGTATCAATTTAAGTGATACTGCTATGAGTGATATTAAAAAAGAAGTAGAAAGTAGTTACGGCGACAATTACTATCAGCCCAGAAAATACAAGAATAAAAACGAAAGTGCCCAAGAAGCGCACGAAGCCATCAGACCTACCTACATGAATAATAAAACGGTAGCTGATGAAGAAACAAGACGCCTCTATGAACTAATTTGGAGAAGAACCATTGCTTCGCAAATGAGCGATGCAGCCTTTGAAAAAACAGTTGCAAAAATTAATATTTCAACCAACAAAGAACAGTTATCTGCTTCTGGTGAAGTATTAAAATTTGACGGCTTTTTAAAAGTGTATTTAGAAGGAAAAGACGACGAAGATGATGAAGACACCGAAGGTATTTTACCACCGCTAGCTGCCAAGCAACAACTTGACTTTGCAGAGATGACGGCTACCGAAAAGTTTTCACGTCCAGGCGCTAGATATACAGAAGCTTCACTTGTAAAAAAGATGGAGGAATTAGGTATTGGTAGACCTTCTACTTACGCCCCCACCATATCCACGATTATCAAACGTAATTATGTAGAAAAGAAAGATAAAGAAGGCGTTAAACGGCTTTCTAACCTGCTTATTTTGCGTAAAAACGATAGCATCGAAAAAGAAATTGTATCTGAAAATACCGGTGCCGAAAAATCTAAACTATTCCCTACCGACCTAGGTATGGTGGTAACAGATTTTTTAAAGCAGCACTTTGAAAAGGTAATGGATTACGGTTTTACGGCAAAAATTGAACAGGAATTTGATGAAATTGCTGCCGGCAAAACCAAATGGAAAAGCATGATAGCATCTTTCTATACGCCATTCCATGAAAATATAGAACATACCCTCGAAAACGCAAATAGAGCCGTAGGTGAAAGAGAATTAGGGATTGACGAAGCCACTGGTAAAAAAGTAATTGCCCGCATGGGTCGCTACGGCCCGATGGTTCAAATTGGTCATCAAGACGAAGAGGAAAAACCAAGATTTGCTAAATTGAGTGCGAACCAAAGCATCGAAACCATTACCATGGAGGAAGCCATGGAATTGTTTTCATTGCCACGCGTACTTGGCAACTACAAAGATCAAGAACTTGCTGTTAATGTAGGCCGCTTTGGTCCTTACATTAAATTGGGCGAACAGTTTATATCCATTCCAAAAGGCGAAGACCTGCATGCCATGGATTTGGACAGAGCCATTGAACTACTTGGAGAAAAAGAATTAGCCGAAGCGCCAATTGCACATTATAAAGAACTGCCTGTAACGAAAGGAAAGGGCCGTTTTGGACCGTTTATTAAATGGGATGGCATCTTTATCAATATTCCTAGAGCCTACGATTTTGATAACCTAAGTGACTCAGATATCAATGAGCTCATTGAAAAGAAATTAGAAAAAGAAGCCAACCGATTTATTCAAAACTGGCCTGCCGAAAAAATTAGTATCGAAAATGGCAGATGGGGTCCATTTATCAAGTTCAACAAAAAGATGCTTAAGCTGGGTCGTAAAGCAGATGGCACAAAATATGAAGCTGCCGATTTAGCGACCGTAGATTTAGATGCAGTGAAAGCCATGATTGAGCTTCAAGTGCCTGGTGCCTTTAGCAAAAAGACAAAAGCCCCAGCTAAAAAGTCTGCTACTAAAAAGGCAGCGCCTAAAAAAGCGGCTACAAAGGCTGCACCTAAAAAATCAGCAAAAAAGAAATCTTAAGCCCTACCCATATCACGCAAAAAATGTACGTGGGCTAAAACGGCTCTGCGCATTGTAGGATATTCAATGTATTGCAGGTGAAACTCTGCGCATACATTTTTCACAATCTCACTAATAGCAGGATAATGCACGTGTGATATTTTAGGAAACAAGTGGTGTTCGATTTGGAAATTAAGCCCACCCACTAACCAACTAATTAATTTATTTTTTGTTGCAAAATTTGCAGTCGTTTTTATTTGATGTGCTGCAAACTCGTCGGGTAATCTATTTTCATAATCAACTACCGGAAAGTCGGTGTGTTCTACAGTGTGCGCCAACTGAAATACAATGCTTAGTACAAAGCCTGCAAACATGGTCATTACCATAAATCCAACCAACCACTTCACCCAACCTAGTAAAGCAATTGGCAATACCACAAAAACGGCAGCATGGTAAACTTTTACCACCCAAAACTCGATATGGTCTTTGAGTTCCATTTTTTTAAGTGGCACCGATCCAATTTTTTGAGTAAAATATTTTTTATAATCTGTAAAGAAAATCCAGAAAACATAGAGGAGCATATAAAGAGCCCAAAAATATACGTGTTGAAATTTATGTATGCCGTATTTTTTTTGTGTAGGCGCCATGCGCATTAAACCACCCACTTCAATATCATCATCTACCCCATCCACATTGGTAAATGTATGGTGGATCATCACGTGTTTCATTCTCCACATAAAACGGTTAGCACCTAACAAACTAATAGAAGATGCTGCAATTTTATTAAGCCATTTGTTGGTACTAAAACTACCATGGCTACCATCATGCATCACATTAAATCCAATAGCTGCTACTAACCCACCCATTACAATACATTCTACAATTGCTAACCACCAAATAGGCGTAAAAAATAGCACATGAATGTACACCGCAATAAGGGCTAATATCATTAAAATGGCTTTGGTGAATAATCCTGGTGTTCCGGTGGCATCAATACCCTTTTCATCAAAATAAGCTTGTACGCGTCTTTTTAATTCGGCGTGCAATGAATCTTTGGTAGCCGGGAACTTAGGCGATGTATACACAGATGACATAGGTTCTTTTTAATGTGATTACACAAGTTAACACATATTTAGCTCCCACACTCAATCATTTGCATAAATAGACCCAATTTAACTTAACACCTATGCGGTGGCGACAGCTAACGTTAAACAAAACAAAATAGTATGTAAGCCTAATGCGTTGTTTCCCACAGCGCTGAATAACTAAATCGAGGTTATTTGTCTAATTTATATTTAGTTTGGGTAAGATTTAGCAGCAATATGGAGCAAACAAAAGAGATTAAAGCCCTTTTTACACTTATAGACGATCCTGACGAAGAAATATATTCTAGTATTTCCGAAAAAATTGTTGCCTATGGTAAAGGTATTATTCCCAACCTAGAACACTTATGGGAAACCACTTTATCTGAAGATGTACAACAAAGAATTGAAGGCATTATACAAAGGCTTCATTTTACAGATTTGCTGCAAGATTTTACAAGTTGGAAAAATACAACACCACACGATTTATTATCTGGAGCACTCTTACTGGGTAAGTTAGAATATCCAGATATGAGTGCAACAAATGCGCTTCAAGATTTAGAAAAAATGAGGCGCAATATTTGGCTCGAGCTCAACAGTTTTTTAACCCCGCTCGAACAGGCCAATGTATTAACAAGCATCCTTTACAAATACTACAAACTCTTTGGTAACGAAGTAGACTATAAAAATCCCGATGATTTTTTTGTACATAAAGTACTTGAAACAAAAATAGGTAATGCCATGAGTAATGGTATTATTTACCAAACCTTGTGCGAGCAATTAGATATTCACGCTAAACTTATTAATATCCCTAAGCAGTGTATCCTTGCTTTTTATCACTCAGACTATGAAGAAGCGCATTTTATAGGCAACCCGCAAGATAAAATTCACTTTTATATCGACGCTACCAATGGTAATGCATTTTCACACGCCGATATCGATAGTTATTTTGAACGCATTAACACAGTGCCTAAACCATTTCATTTTAAAGCGCAAGAAGCGCCAACTACACTTTCTATTTTACTAAGTGAAATGAGTAAATGCTATAGCAGGAATTCCAAAGCACACAAACAAACCGAGATTGCACAGCTAATTGAACTACTGTCATCCAAAAGCTAATGCTATGCTACCTGAACCCGACATTGACATCATTACATATGCTTACTATGATAGTCCTGTAGGTATATTAAAAATTGGTGGAACAGATCAATACATCACGGAAATAAGTTTTGCATCTTCAGCATCAGAAGCTGTAAATACCCAAAGTTCCTCCTCTCCCATTTTACATAAATGCACCGAACAACTGATCGAATATTTTTCTGGCACAAGACAGGTTTTTGATATTCCTTACCATCAAGCTGGCACCGAGTTTCAAGAAAAAGTATGGGCTAAACTGTCAGAGATAACCTATGGTGCTACATACAGCTACACCGATTTAGCAAAAAAATTAGGGGATCCAAAAGTAATTAGAGCAGCCGCTGCTGCGAATGGGAAAAATAAATTAATGATTCTAGTGCCCTGTCACCGGGTTATTGGTGCTGACCGTTCACTGGTGGGCTATGCAGGTGGAATGCCTGTAAAAAAATGGTTGCTGCAACATGAATTTAGAATCAAACATGGTGTACAAACCTTGTTTTAAATATTCGGGCCTTATTTTAAGTGAACACCCGAAAATCCAAAAGGTAGTAAATCTGCTGCTTTTTCAATCACATACAACTTACCTGTTGCTCCTCCTAAAATAAGTCTGATAGACTGGTTTACGATTGATTCATATTCGGCGATTGCTTGTCTACACATACCACAGGGTGCAATAGGAATATTGTTGCCGCCACGCTCGTTGTGATATGTAATAGCCATAGTAACAATGGGTACTTTAGGTTGCAAAGTAGATGCGGTACTTAATAAAACACGCTCCGCACAAATGCCAATGGGATAACTCGCATTTTCTTGATTGCTTCCTTTAATGATTTCGCCATTTTGTAAAATGGAAGCTGCACCAACTTTAAATTTTGAATACGGCGCATGGGCTAATGATAACGCCTCTTGCGCCTGCGCAAATAAGATTTGATCGCTGGTTGACAGTGCATCAATTGATGCAAAAACTTGGTACGAAAATTGAACGGTTTGTTTTTGCATGGTATTTATATTCTTATTGAATAAAATTAAATAAACGCTTCCACCTAGGTCCATTTTCCCAGCTCAACCAAATAAGTGAAGCCTTACCTACAATATGTGTTTCTGGCACAAAGCCCCAAAACCTGCTGTCTTGGCTGCGGTGACGGTTATCTCCCATCATCCAATAATAATTATACTGTGGCGTGTAGGTAGTAGTAGGTTGTCCATTAATGATGAACTGACCATTACGGACTTCAAAACTATTGTGCTCGTAGTTTTCTATAAGTCTTTGATAGAGTGCAATATTTGTTGCCGATAAAACAATGGGCTTTCCTTTTTTAGGAATTTCCAGTGGGCCAAAATTATCGATAGTCCATGGGTAGTTCACTTCATCGTTAGGAAACGTAATGCCTGCATAGTTTTCGATATATGGAGCCACAGATTTTACATTGGGAAGTGTTTTTAATGTAGCCGCTTCTGCAGGTGTTACATTAAATTTAAAAGTGCTATCCGATAAAGCATCTAATTGCCCTTTGGTATCCTGTACGTCAATATTAAATGTTTCTTTTAAATAGTCTGGATCAAAAGGCGTTTTGTTGGTAACAACAATGTATTCTGCTTGAGAAGCAGGCGGAACATATGCGGGTGCATTATTCACAAACAACACCCCATTTTTAATTTGTAAAACATCTCCCCCAACACCCACACAACGCTTGATGTAGTTGTCGGTTTTATCCATGGGATGCACATGTATTGGAAACTCTGATTGCAGCATTTCACGGTTGCCTTTAAATGAATACCGTAATTCATCGTAATAAGGTCTTTTGCTACCATACTCTGGCAAATTTATAATGGTATCGCCTGTAGGAAAATTAAAAACAACTACATCATTTCGTTTAACATCGGCAAATGCAGGGAGCCTCGTATACGGTACTTGCACCCATGTCGTATAAGATGGCGCTGTCGTAGAAAAAGGCATGGTATTGTGTACAAATGGAAATGAAACAGGTGTTTGCGGCATGCGCGCACCATAACTCATTTTATTGACAAACAAAAAATCATTGACAAGTAATGTTTTTTCCATACTCTCAGATGGAATCACGTATGCTTCAAAAACAAATGTTCTTATAATGGTTGCGGCAACAATAGCAAACACACCAGCATCAATCCATTCACGTGTACCTGATTTATGGTAATGCGTAAGCGCTTCTTCACCATACCATTTTGTGCTAGCAGCAAATCCAATATATGGGAGGTAAATAAATGGCAAAAAAACAAGTAAGGTATGATCGAGTATACTTACTTTTTTAAAGTGCATCACGTAAATGATGGTAATCCATATGGTAATGAACTGACCAACAATAGGAATCAACTGTAACCAAAACCAATATTTTTTAATACCGGTAAGTTCCACCATTTGGTAGGTATTGTAAAATGGAACAAAGGCCTTCCAACCCTCAATTTTAGATTTATTAAATAACCCGTACACCCCAATATGCCAACCAAGTGTACCCACAATAAATAGTAAAAGTCCAGTCATAGATATTTGCTTTTAACGTTAACAAAAATATCCTTTTAGCACCCACATTGGCCATTTTAGTGTTAAAAGTTTATATAAATCGTGATATTTGGCAGCTACAGGCCAGAAAAGGCAATAATAGCCTGTTTAACGGCGCAATTTAGCCATTTGAACACTTATCCCTCCCATATAGCTTCGTGGTGAAGAAGGGTTGTAATAGCGCCTTCCAGCTGCATTAATATCGTTACCTAGGCTGTAAGAAACGTTTAAAAGATTATCGACACTAAAAAAGTAACGAAATCTGTGATGGTTAACAGAAACACCAGCTTGCATAAGCTTAAATGGACTCGCATATACATCATTGGCATCGGTAAGTGCTATTCGAGAAAGCGATTGCAACCTTACAAAAACAGATACTCTTTTTTTATAGTCATACGAAATAGCACTAGTTAATTGATGCTTTGCATTCCCTGTTACCTCATTTCCATTAAATACAATACCCGCTTGACTGTATTGAACAAAACGGTATGGCTGAAACGCATAACCAACATCCATTTGTAACTGATGGGCTTTACTAAACCTAGTAACATAGTTAAGTTGAAGTTCCGCACCTGCTTGCCGAACAGATCCAGCATTTAAAAAATATTCTATGCCTGCATTATTATTTTGTCTGACAATGGCATTTTGAATACGAAAATGATACGCAGCAAATGTATAGCGCAACTTATTTTGTAACGCCAATCCTTTCATGCCTATTTCAAAATTCCATCCATATTCCGGAACAAGATTTTTATAAAACAGTCCATCGGAAGGTCTTATTTCTGCAAGTGTAGGTGGCGAAAACCCTTTTGATATTTGAAAATAAAGGCTTGCTTTTTTTGTTGCTTCATAAGAGACGCCCATGCGTGGTGCGAATAAACCAAGGTTAGATTTTGATTGCGCCGTTTCAGTTAAAATGGTACTTCGGTAATAATCATAAGACATATAAGCATTACTCATCCCAAGTTCCACAAACCATTTTTTATTGAATCGAAGTGATGCATTAGCAAAATAAAAACCTTGCTTGGTGGTGACCAAGTCGGAAAATTGTAATGTATCACGCACCCCTCTTTTGTTACCATAGTTATTAATAGCTGCATCTTGTAGCTGCCACTCACCCCCTACTACAATTTTGATTTCACCAATTGGTTTTTGAAATCGCATAATTAAATGGCTTCCAAAGCTTGCATTTTTCTCATGCCTGGTTTCGTAATTGGTAATAAATGGATTTTTAAAATGGGTATTGGTACCTACTATAAAATTTTGCCAATCAATATTTTTAGTGAGTTGGTAATTGTAATGAACACTTCCCAACAGCGTTTTGTTGTATACCGCTGTCTGTTGGGTTACAGCGCTTGGTAAAGTAGCTGTAGCTTGCCTGGCTAAGCGCGGGTTTTGCTTCATTTGGGCAAGCGTCAGCCCCCCCGGTGTTTGATACATAAGATCGGTAAATAAAACCATCCCCTTTAACGTATGCTTGTTTTTTGTTAGTGTGGCAAGCCAAGTAATATTTTTCTTAGAAGATGCAGATTGATCACGCCATCCCTCTGTTTTATCGTTGGCTATAAAAAAGGTTTGATGAAAATTTTTTTGTTGAAGCGTAACACGAAGATCTTGTCCGGTGTATCCAAAACTTCCAGCACGCAAATTGAGAGATGCCATATTTTGCGGCAACGAATCGGTTGCAAAATTAGATTGCAGCAAAACCGCTCCCCCAGTTCCCAAACCGTAAGAGGCACCAACTGGACCTTTAATGATATCAATTCCATTAATTAAAGCAAAAGGCAAAATATTGAGATACGTATTTCCGGTTGGGTCGGAAAAAGGCACATCATTCCAGTATACTTTTACATTGCGTATACCAAATGGAGCCCTTAATGAACTTCCGCGTATGGCAAGTCTATAACTACCTTCCGATCGCTGTTCCATACGCACACCTGCCACTAAATTAAATGCTGGCAGTAAAGTGCCATTCACTTCTTGCTGTAAAGTAACTGATGTAATGCGTGCATTTGCTACTGGAAGGGATTGCCCAATATATTTAATACGAAATGCTGTAACGGTAACACTATCAAGTGTACCTGACATATCAGTATCATTACTTGTTTGCGCGAGGGAAATATTAAAAATAAAACAGCCAATAAAAAATAAAAAATGCCTGATACGAATGTAGCGTGGGCACATTTTAATTATTTTCTTTGGTGCATCATTTCTTTGGCAAGCTTCACCGTTCTTGAAACATCCGGAATGGCAAGTGCTGTTAAATTAGGTGCATAGTGCATAGGTGCATCGGCACTAGTAATTCTGCGGATAGGTGCGTCTAAATAATCGAATCCTTCTTTTTGAATACGGTAGGTAATTTCTGAGGACACAGAAGCAAATGGCCACTGCTCTTCTACAATTAACAAACGGTTTGTTTTCTTAACGCTATCAAGTATCGTCATCCAGTCTAGTGGACGAACCGTGCGTAAATCAACGACCTCAGCACTAATGCCTTCTTTTTCTAATTCGGCTGCAGCACCAAGTGCTACTTTCATCATTTTATTGTAAGAAACAATAGTAATGTCTCTACCTGCCTTTTTAACATCGGCTTTACCCAAAGGGATGTAGTATTCATCATCAGGAACATCACACTTATCACCATACATCACTTCACTTTCCATAAACATCACTGGATCTTTTTCGTAACGAATGGCTTGCTTCATCAGACCTTTAGCATCGTACCCATTTGATGGAGATACAACTTTGATACCAGGGATATTGGCATAATAACTTTCAAAAGCGGTAGAGTGTTGTGCACCTAATTGACCCGCACTTCCGTTAGGCCCTCTAAATACAATTGGACATCCTATTTGTCCACCACTCATCGCAAGCATTTTAGATGCCGTATTTAAAATTTGGTCCATTGCTAATACCGCAAAGTTCCAAGTCATAAATTCTACTATTGGTTTTAACCCATTTTGTGCAGCACCCACTGCAATTGCAGTAAATCCAAGCTCGGCAATTGGGGTATCAATCACTCTTTTTTCTCCAAACTCAGCAAGCATCCCTTGGCTTACTTTATAAGCACCATTGTATTGAGCTACTTCTTCACCCATTAAAAAAACAAGCTCATCTCTTCTCATTTCTTCTTGCATGGCCTCTCTGAGCGCCTCTCTAAAAGCTATTGAACGCATAGGTATATGGTTATTAATTGAGTTGCAAAAATAGAGATAATTAGTGATAAAAAAAGCCCCTTACAGGGTAAGGGGCTTTAATTTTTTAGGACGTACCGGTTAGATTAAAATACGTTATAAGCAAAGCTTACATAGTACAATCCACCAATTGATGGGTTACCCCAACCTGTGCGGTAGTATTTGTTAAGAAGGTTAGTTCCACCTACTTTAACAATAGACTTGATAGCTGGTAATTTGTAGCTAACCTGTCCATCTAATGTTTTGTAACCTGGCATTTGACCTGTACCAAAAGTACCTTCGTAGAAGAAGTCGCTTACATTTCTGTATACTAGGTTAAAGCCATATCTGTTATTGGTACCAAAACCAGAATTTGCAAACGTAATGTTGGTACGGTATTTAGAAGTGTTAAAATAAGATACAAAACCTGTAGGCAAATCACCAATTACATCAGAATATAAATTAGCGCCGATGGTAAAGTTTTTAGGTAATAGGAAGTCTGCAGAAGCACCCCATCCTTTTACAGTTACTTCACCTGGAGCGTTGGTAGAAATGCTGTATGCAATTCTTTGTGATTCAAACAATAAATTCATTGGATTGTAAGAACCTCTTGATTGAAGCACTGTTACCCCACTAATAAAGTTTTGGTATTTAGAATTGTAGATGTAAGCATCTACTAATAACATTTTACCAAATAACCCCTTATATCCTACTTCAAAAGAAGTACTTGACTCTGGTTTAAATTCACCAAAATTTTGTGCCTTTAATAAAGTTGGGTTTGGAGCACCTGCCATAGCACTTGCACCAAACGCTTGCACACTAGCTAATGTGAAACCTGGGTTACCACTAAAGTTGTAGTAATCACGTAACTGAGGTAAACCACCCATTAAACGAGTACCACCACCTACAAGTAAGTTGATCCACTGGTTTTGAGTTGTTGGGAAACGGTAAGCTGTTTGATAAGACAAACGAATGTTGTGGTCTTGCTTTAATTTGATAACAGCAGAAGCTCTTGGTGTAAAGCGACCAGCAAAGTTTGTGTTTTTATCGTAACGACCAGAGATAGTTACTTTAACAACGTCTTTGAATAATTTTTGAGACAATTGACCATAAGCACCAAACTCATTGATATTGATAGCACCTAAAGTATCTGCGAAAATAGTTCCTTCAGAATTCAATTGGTATTGCTTGGTATTAAATCCAACTAAGAAGTCAGTACCATGTTTAGCAAGACCTAATGCTTCAGTTAAGTTGTATTGTGCATCAACTACTTTAAGTCTAGACTTGTCCATAAATTGACCACCTTCTAAACCGTTCATTCCAGCTACTCTTTTACCAATCGGTGTTCTAACAATTGATTGGAACAAAGGATGATTTCCAATAAAACCTGTTGGTCTACCTTGATCAGCAAAAGCACGAGCTGCGTTATGCGACATAAACATTGGAGCACCTTGTTGCATTGCGGTAACATATGCAGCCATATACTGAGGGTACCATGTAGAACTTGGCTTCCATGCTTCGTTAAATGTACGAGTTGCAATGGTACCGTTAAATGAGTTACCAGAGTTTTCGTGTGTAGCATACGCACGGATGTACCAGTTCTTATGCTTTAATTCAAACTTGAATTGAGCCATTCTTAAGTCTCTTAATGAGTAACGATCAGAACCTGTGTACACAGTGTTACCAGTTCCAAAATAAGTAGAGAAAGAAGCCTCAATCTTATCTGTTAACATGTAGTTTAAGCTACCCGTTAATTTAAAATTAGAAGTGGTTGGATCTAAAACATCGCTTTCTGCATAACCTGTTCTACTAACCATTTGGTTACCAAACATATTTCTTGCAGCACCATAAAATATTGGTGACATACCTGAACTAACAAGTGCACCTAAACCACCAGCTGTTAAAGCTGCGTTGTAAGTTGCTAAATTAGCTGTAGGGTTGTTTGCTAAAAATGCATTGAAAAATCCAACAGCAGCTGTCGGAACACCTGATGCGGCGATAACAGCATTTGCTATAGAACGAAGGCTCTGAGATGTTTCATCACCATATACGTTAACACCATCATAGTTAGGATCAATATCTCTCCATCCTGGAATGGTAATACCATTTGGAGTACCAGTACCTCTAGAATAGTTGTTGGTTTGATTCGCTAACCAATCTTGAGCAGTCATGTTTTCTGCAGTGATTTTATAAGCAAATTTGTCATTTACTTTTTTAGCCCAACGAATTGCCCAATCGTTGTATGCAGATGTTGGACGCTGTGCAGCATCAACGTGGTTCATACCTTGCTTAATTTGGAAACTTAAACCTTGGTATTTGAAAGGATTTTTGCTGTTGATTAGAACAGTACCATTCATACCACCAGGACCATATAATGCAGAAGACGCACCTGGAAGTAATTCCATATTATCTACGTCTAATTCACTTAAACCAATAACACTACCCACAGAGAAGTTAAGACCTGGGGCTTGGTTATCCATTCCATCTACTATTTGGTTTAAACGTGTGTTACCACTACTATTAAATCCACGTGTACCCACAGATTTAAATGTTAAACTAGCTGCTACAACGTCCACACCTTTTAAGTTGGTAAGGATGTCATAATAGTTAGTTGCTGCAGTATTTCTGATCGCAGCTGTACTCACACGCTCGATAGAAACTGGAGATTCTAAAATTCTTTCTGGTACTCTTGAAGCAGAAACAACAACTTCATTACCTAAGGT
>JBIKIS010000052.1:0-13225 GCA_044361485.1 Sediminibacterium sp. | reverse complement strand
CCGGCGCCAGCTGCTCCGAAATCGGAAGCACCTGTGGCTGCGATCCCTAACGATGTAAAAGCAACACCGGTAGCATCTGCTATTATTGCTGATAAAAAAGTAGACCCAACAGCTATTACCGCAACAGGTACTGGCGGAAAAATATTAAAGCAAGACGTTTTAGAAGCACTTTCTCATCCGGGTAAAAAAGCATTTGCGGGTACGGAGCTTAATACCAGAAATGTGCGTCAAGAAAAAATGAGTGCACTGCGTAAAACCATTAGTCGACGACTGGTGGAATCTAAAAATACAACGGCCATGCTTACTACTTTTAATGAAGTAGACATGACGCGTGTAATGGAAGTTAGAAAGCAGTACAAAGATAAATTTAAAGAAAGCCATGGTGTTAATTTAGGCTTCATGAGCTTCTTTGCAAAAGCATGTTCTACGGCGCTAGGCGAGTGGCCTTCTGTAAATGCATACATTGATGGCGATCAAATTATTTACCACGATTACGCAGACATTAGTATTGCGGTGAGCACGCCACGTGGTTTAACCGTTCCTGTTATGCGCAATGTAGAAAGCATGAGCATGGCCGATGTAGAAAAAACAGTAGTGATGCTTGCGGGTAAAGCGCGCGACAGCAAACTAACTGCCGATGATTTACAAGGCGGTACTTTTACCATTACAAATGGTGGTGTGTTTGGTAGCTTAATGAGCACGCCTATTATCAATATTCCTCAGAGTGCTATTTTAGGTATGCATAAAATTCAGGACCGTCCAATGGCTATTAATGGCCAGGTGGTAATTAGACCTATGATGTATTTAGCACTTAGTTACGATCACCGCATTATTGATGGTCGTGAGAGTGTTGGATTTTTAGTACGCGTAAAAGAGCTTTTAGAAAATCCAGAATTATTACTGATGGGTAAAGATCCGGTTAAAACATTACTAGAACTCTAAGTGCGTTACCAGTCTTATTTTAATTCGGCGCTTACTATTATTAATGCTTACAAAGGAGGTGCACCACTTGTGCACCATCTCAAACAATATTTTGCTGCACACAAAAAGCATGGTTCTACGGATCGTAGAACCATTGCGCATTTATGCTATACATATTACAGGCTTGGTGCAAGTATTAAAGACTTTGACACAGATAAAGGCTTGCAACTCGCTATTTTTTTATGTGAAGCCAAGCCGGGTAACTGGGCGCTTTTATTTGAACCAAGCTGGATTGCAGCCTGGAATGCACCAGATGGATCATCGGTAGCGACATTAGATCAAAAATTAGATTTTATTAAAGAGGTATATCCAGGATACAACCTTGAAAGCATATTTGCTTTTGCGGCGCATTTGTCTGCTGGCGTGGATGCCCCTGCCTTTAACAGGAGCCACCTTACTCAACCTGATTTATTTATTCGTATCAGGCCAAAACAAGAGGCTGCTGTTATGGGTAAATTAAATAAGGCACAAATTACTTTTGAAAAAATATCGGACAGTTGTTACAGGCTTCCGAGCGGTACTAAATTAGATGAAGTGCTACTCATTAATAAAGAAGCGGTGATTCAAGATTACAGTTCGCAACAAATCGGAAGCATGTATGCGCTGGCGTCTGAGTTTGCAGATTCTAAAAAAAGAATATGGGATTGTTGTGCTGCTAGTGGCGGTAAATCTATTTTAGCAGTTGACACTTTTGGACAAATCAAATTAACGGCCTCTGATATGCGCGCTACTATTTTGCGCAATTTGCAAACACGTTTTGCCGCGGCAGGTATGAGTGGATACCAATCATTTGCAGTGGATTTAACCAGTGCGCACGACCTCAGTAATTTTGCTAAACTAGCAGATTTTATTATTTGTGATGCACCTTGTACCGGCAGCGGCACTTGGGGGAGAACCCCGGAGCACCTCACCTTTTTTGACGAGGCTGCTATCGATAATTTTAGACAGTTACAACAAACTATTATTTCCAACACGCTACCGTATGTAGCGGTGAATGGATATTTTTTATACAGTACTTGTTCGGTGTTTGCCACAGAAAATGAAGGACAAGTAAAATTTATAGAAACTAATTTTCCGGAATTTAAACTTGTGCACCAACAACTTTTTACGGGGTACGCAGGGAAAGCAGATACCATGTTTGCGGCACTGTTTCAGAAAAAATAAGTAAGGGAAGTTTTGCCGAAAATTTACAGCAGCACTTATAGTAAAATCCCGCGCTGAATAATGCCACCACCAATAACATCATTGCCTTCATAAAAAACAGCACTTTGTCCGGGCGCAATACTTTTTACGGGCTCGTAAAAACGCGCACGAATACCGTTTTCAGTATTAAATAAATGACTGGTAGCGCCACTGTCTTTGTACCTAATTTTTGTAATGGCTTCGGTACCGTCTTCTATGCCATTGTATTTCATCCAATTAATTTTAAGCACTTCCATATCGTTTTGATCGAGGTCGGCTTCGGTACCTAGTACAACAGTATTGGTGTTAGGGTCAATGGCAGTAACGTATGCGGGTTTGCCAAGTGCTATTTCAAGTCCTTTGCGCTGTCCAATGGTATAAAAAGGATAGCCTTTGTGTTTCCCAAGTCTTTTCCCTTGTTGGTCTACAAACCATCCGCCATTTACTTTTTCTTCTAATCCGTCTACATTTCTTTTTAAAAATCCACGGTAGTCATTATCCGGCACAAAACATATTTCGTAGCTCTCACTTTTTTTGGCAAGCTCGGGGTAGCCCATATCATGCGCCATTTGCCTAATATCTTTTTTGTGGTATTGACCCAGTGGCATAATGGTCCTGCTCAATAATTCTTGATCAAGTCCCCAAAGCACATAGCTCTGGTCTTTGGTATCGTCGAGGCCTTTACTAATAACGTATCTATTGTTGGTATGCTGTCTCACAGATGCGTAATGACCCGTTGCAATAAAATCGCATTCAAGTGCATTGGCTCTTTTTAAAAGTGCACGCCATTTAATATGCGTGTTACACATAACGCAGGGGTTGGGCGTACGACCTGCTAAATATTCTTCCACAAAATTTTCTACCACAAAATCACCAAACTCATCACGGATATCTAAAATAAAATGCGGAAATCCATTTTGTACGGCTGCCTGTCTAGCATCATTAAAAGAATCAATATTGCAACAGCCTGTTTCTTTGGTGCTCGTGCTCCCACTGGTTGCATAATCCCATGTTTTCATGGTAATGCCAATCACTTCATAGCCCTCGTTATGGAGCATAAGTGCAGCTACGGTACTATCAATACCGCCGCTCATGGCTACCAATACTTTTCCTTTTCGGCTCATAGAAATGCTTTTCAGGTGCAAAATTAAGCTAATCGGGGTCAAATGCCTAAAATCCGTGTATTTCACATGATTTACACCTTACGAAAAGCGAAATTTCACTCTTTTATTCATTTTACCGATATTTACCCAAAACACAATAGACATGATAAAATTATTAGCGATTGGAAATTTAGGAAAGGACGCCGTTTTAAACAATGTAAATGGCAAAAACGTAATCAACTTTACATTAGCACACACAGAAAGATATAAAGATGCACAAGGCAATCAAAAAGATAAAACAACTTGGGTTGATTGTGCATATTGGACAGATAGAACAGGTATTGCGCCGTATCTAAAAAAAGGTACGCAAGTATATGTAGAAGGAACACCAGATGTTAGAACCTATACCACACAAGATGGCAGAAATGGTGCTACGCTTTCTGTACGTGTTGCATCGGTTCAACTATTAGGCGCAAAGCCTAGCGAAGGTGGATCTGCTCCGCAAAGTGCCCCTTCTTATGGTGGACAATCAAGTGCACCTGCTGCAGGTGACATGAATGAGTCTGACGATCTTCCATTTTAGTTAGTATAATATGCGTTCAATTTTATTTGCACTTTTATTTGTGCTACTTGCTCCTGCAAGTAAAGCACAGGATCAAACTGTATACACCGATGTGCTCGTAGTAGGTGGAACCACGGGTGGTATTGCCGCGGCTTTGCAAACTGCAAAGATGGGCGCTAACACCGTTGTGGTAGAACATACACCATGGCTTGGCGGTATGCTTTCTGCGGCGGCGGTTAGTTGTACCGATGGTAACCACGAATTACGCAGTGGTATCTGGGAGAGTTTTAGACAAGCACTTTACAAACATTATAAGTCTACTAATTTGTTTACAGGTTGGGTGAGCGAAACTTGTTTCGAGCCCCATGTAGCCGATAGTATTTTTAAAGCATGGGTGCAGGCGCAGCCAAACATGAAAGTATATTATCATTGGTATTTTGATAAAGCCATCATGGAAGGGAATACCATTAAAGGTGCGGTGTTTGAAAATGTGCGTGGTCAAAAATTAACTGTGTACGCAAAGCGTGTGATAGACGCCACCGATTTGGGCGATGTATATGCGGGCGCAGGGGCCGCTTACGATTTAGGTACCGAAGACAGCACCCAAAGTGGTGAAAGAATTGCACCTGGCAAATCAGATGTGATTCAGGATTTAACATGGGCTGCCGTTTTAAAAGATTACGGCAAAGGAGCCAATAAAACCATTGCTATGCCAGCAGGCTACAATGCACTTGCTTATTATTGTTCTACCGCAGATGCGCCTTGTAATGCAAAGCCGTATAGTTTAGGCACACAAAAAGTACTCGAGTATGGTCGTGTAAAAACAACGGATGGTTCTTTAAAGTACATGTTAAACTGGCCAGCATTTGGAAACGATTATTATATCAATGTAGTTGAAAAAAAGCCCATCGAAAGAGAAGCGCATTATAACGCCGCTAAAAACTTTACGTTAGGCTTTATTTATTTTTTACAAACAGAATTAAAGCAGCCACAAATTGGCCTTGCCACCGATGAAGTAAATGAAGGTATGGCCTATATGCCTTACAATAGAGAGGGGCGTAGATTAAAAGGAAAAGTGCGTTTGAATATTGATCATATTGCTAAGCCATTTAATTACAATTTATACCGCACTGGAATTTCTGTGGGAGATTATCCTGTAGATCATCACCATGCAAGATATAATGGCAAGGTTCCTCCAATTCCATTTCCATCAGTACCCTCATTTAATATTCCATTAGGCGCTTTAATTCCAGAAAATACACAAGGATTAGTCGTATGTGAAAAAGGAATTAGTGTCAGTAATATTGCCAATGGAACAACACGCTTACAACCCGTGGTGCTCTTAACTGGGCAAGCTGCTGGAATGCTTGCAGCTATTTCTTTTAAGCAAAATATTCCGGTGCAAAATGTTTCTGTAACGGCCGTTCAAAAAGGGCTCTTACAAGAAAAGGTTTACTTAATGCCTTACGCCGATGTAAAGCACACCGATAAAGCGTTTGAAGCGGTTCAGTGGATTGGTTCTTGGGGCATTATTAAAGGCATTGGAAAATCTGTGGGTTGGGCCAATAAAACTTATTTTAAACCAGATTCACTGGTAACGTTTTCAGAAATTAGTGCTGGATTAAACGCACTAGTACCACTTAAATTTTCTTCTACATTAAATTCAAGTGATCCGGTTACAACGGCGGTATTATTTGAAATGATTGCTGGCTTTAATAAAGCAGTTGCAAAAAATAGTAAGGCGGCGCGTGCTAATAAATTATCTGATAGTTTTTTAATTGCTGATCAAACCTATGCAAATGCTGGACTAGCGGTACCTGCTCTTACAAAAACGTTAACGCGCAAAGAAGCGAGTTTTATTTTGTTTCAGTTGGCAAAAGGGTTGGACTATCTCGAAAAAGATATATCGGGAGCTGTCTTTATTAAATAATTATTCATGACTGTTTTTTCTTATAAACAATTATACAGTTTTACCGAGTCGGTTTTTTTAGCCATGGGTTGTTCTGCAAAAGATGCAACAACAGCAACCAAGGTTTTAATTGCCGCAGACTTACGTGGTATCGACTCACATGGTGTTGCACGCTTAAGTGGTTATGTACGTTTGTGGGAAGCAGGTCGAATCAATGCAACACCAAATTTATCAATTGTGCATGAAACCCCTTCTACGGCTGTGGTTGATGGTGATGCAGGACTTGGCCTAGTGGTTGCACCGTATGCCATGCAAATTGCGATTGATAAAGCAAAGCAGGTAGGAACTGGATGGGTATCTGTTAAAAATTCAAATCATTTTGGTATTGCTGGTTATCACGCCATGATGGCGCTAGAAAATGATATGATTGGTATGGCTATGACCAATGCAAGTGCACTGGTAGCGCCTACATTTTCGTCAGAAAAAATGCTGGGTACCAATCCTGTAGCAGTGGCTATTCCGGCTGGTAATGAGCCTGCATTTGTTGCAGATATGGCAACTACTACTGCGGCCAATGGTAAACTAGAAATATTACAACGCAAAAATGCAGACGCGCCACATGGTTGGGTGCAGGATGCAAATGGCAATGATGTTACGGATGCTAATATTTTAAAAAAAGGTGGGGCACTACTTCCACTTGGAAGTGACAGAGAACATGGTAGTCATAAAGGTTATGCGCTAGGCTCTATTGTTGATATATTTTCGGCGGTATTAAGTGGCGGCAGTTATGGTCCGTGGGCACCGCCTTTTCCTGCTTATATTCCGCTTCCACAAAACATGCCTGGCGAAGGGCTTGGTCATTTTTTTGGTGCTATGCGCATCGATGCATTTAGACCTGCTCAAGATTTTAAAAGCAATATGGATAACTGGATCACAAGATTTAGAAATGCCACGCCTATAGATCCTGCTCAAAAAGTGCTGATTCCTGGCGATCCAGAAAGAGAAGCCCAGGAAGTGCGTATGCAATCGGGTATTCCTATAGTAGAGCCTGTAGTGCTCGATTTAAAAGAAGTAGGTGCCCGTTTTGGTATTCAACTCTAGCTTTGTTAGCGCCTATTTTTTCTTTGTTTTACCTACCTTTGCTCCGCAATTAAAAGCAGTCGATTATGAAAATAATGAAGTTTGGAGGTACAAGTGTTGGTAAGCCAGAACGTATGCATCAAGTATATGAACTCATTACCAAAGATACCGAATCTAAAATTGTTGTTTTAAGTGCACTGAGTGGAACCACCAACGCACTTGTAGACATTAGCAACAGTCTAAGTGCTGGCAACAAAGCCGAGGCCAAACAAAAAATTGACACCCTCGAAGCGCATTACCATGCGTTTGTGCTCGATCTATTAAAAACAGAAGTGCTAATTGCAAAAGGAAATACCATTGTAAAAGAGCATTTCGAATTTTTAAATATCATCACTAAAATTTCTTTTAGCGATGCACTCAATAAAGATATTTTAGCACAGGGTGAACTGATGAGCACCAAATTATTTTGTTGTTATTTAGAACAGCAAGGTCAAGATCATTTGCTACTTCCTGCACTTGATTTTATGGTGCTAGATCAAAACGAAGAACCTAATTTACCGCTTATTCGTTCTAAGTTAACAGCGTTACTTGCTGCACACACCGATAAAAAAATATTTATCACCCAGGGCTATATTTGTAAAAATGTTAGAGGTGAAGTTGACAATTTAAAGCGTGGCGGAAGTGATTATACCGCTTCACTTGTTGCTGCTGCTTGTAATGCTAGTGTATGTGAAATTTGGACAGATATTGATGGCATGCACAACAACGATCCGCGCATTGTCAATAAAACAGTAGCCATTGAGCAGTTGAGTTTTGACGAAGCTGCCGAGCTTGCTTATTTTGGCGCAAAAATTTTACACCCTACTTGTATTTGGCCGGCACAACAAGAAAATGTACCTGTTAAATTATTAAACACCATGCAGCCGGATGCTGCTGGAACCGTTATCACCAAAGAAGCAGGAAGTGAGGGTATTAAAGCCGTTGCTGCTAAAGATGGCATCATCGCTATTAAAATCAAGAGCAGTAGAATGTTACTTGCTTATGGGTTTTTACGTAAAGTATTTGAAGTATTTGAAAAGTACAAGACTTCTATCGATATGATTACAACTTCTGAAGTTGCTGTATCTGTAACCATCGATAACGATGTATTCTTAGCTAACATTGTAAAAGAGTTAGAACCTTTTGGTAGTGTAGAAGTTCAAAAGGAGCAGAGCATTGTTTCCATTGTAGGCAATCATATTGCACACACAGATTCGGTACTTAAAAAGCTGTTTAATGCAATTGATGAAGTTCCAGTAACCATGGTAAGCTATGGCGGTAGTGCACATAATATTTCACTACTGGTACCAACCGTAGACCGTACAAAAACGCTTCAGTTAATTAACTCGGGCTTGTTTGGTTTGTAGCAGGTATTGCTTCAATAAACTGAAGATTTCTTGTAATACCTTCAAATTTTGAGCGCTGTAATGGAGAGTTTTTAAACAGGGTTTTAAAGCCTTCTTTGGTTAGGTTATTCCATTCTTGTAACCCAAAATTTTCAATGGCTGTGTTGGGTGTAAAACCAGGCTCTGCGTGCTGTTTGCTAAAGCGGTTCCAAGGACATACGTCCTGACAAGTATCACAACCAAACATCCAGTTGTCAAATTTGCCTTTCATGTCGGAAGGAATAATAGCGTCTTTTAATTCGATGGTAAAATAGCTAATACATTTATTGCCTGCAATGGTTTTGTCAGGTAAAATAGCATCTGTGGGGCAGGCGTCAATGCATTTGGTACAACTTCCGCAATAATCTTTTGCAAATGGATCGTCGTATACGAGCGGTAAGTCAACAATCAAAGTCGCAATAAAAAAGAAGGAGCCATCTGTTTTAGAAATGAAATTTCCATTTTTCCCAATCCACCCAGCGCCCGATTTTTGTGCCCATGTTCTTTCCAGTACAGGTGCTGAATCTACAAATCCTCGCCCTACAATATCACCCGCTTTTTCTTGGATGGCTGCTAGTAATTTGTTGAGTTTTTCTTTGATTACAAAATGATAGTCGGTGCCATAAGCGTAAGTCGAAATTTTTGGACTATTTGCCGGTTGCTTTTTAGGGCTATAATAATTTTGTGTAAGGGTAATCACAGACTTTGCGCCAGGCACTAATTTGGTAGGATCTACACGTAGGTCAAAATGATTTTCTAAATACTGCATCGATCCGTGCATGCCGGCGTGCAGCCATTTTTCTAACCTCCTGGCGTCTTCATTGAGGGGTGCTGCTTTTGCGATTCCGCAATGCGTAAACCCCAGCGATAATGCCGTTTCTTTTATAAACCTAGTATGTTCTTGAATCAATGGCATTCAACTGTTATTGACAATTAGAAATGATTTGATTGTCAATGATTTCTTTAAACGAAGCCATGAGTTCTTTTTTTTCGCTAGATGCATCGCCTGGCGTAAAAATTAAGAATGCATATTTTCTACAATAATCTATCAGCGGCCATGTTCCAAATAGTCCAGGACAAGCAACGGTTGTGGTTTTTCCATTTTCATCTGTACCTAAAATCCATTGCCCCACCGCGTAATTTTTACCTTCTAGTATAGCAGGGGTTTCTTTTATCATGCCTTGTGTAGAACTTGATTTCATCATAGTTTCAATAGCCGCTTCCGATAAAATTCTTTTCCCATTAAATACGCCGCCATTTAAAAGCATCGATAAAAAATTCATGTAATCGTTTGCACTTGATTGAGCACCACCTGCCGGATTGATTACGGTGTAGCTAGAAAAGTTTGTGCTACGCATTAGTAGTGGCCTAGTAATGCGCTCTGCCATCATTTGTTCAAATCCTCTTTTATTTAGTACTTCTAAAATTCTTGCGGCAATCGTGAATCCGATATTGTTAAATCTAAAAACAAGTCCTGGATTGGATAAAATTTCTTTACTAGATGCAATATCATTTACCAGTTCATCCAGGCTGGAAAATTTTTTAGAATTGCTCATGTCTTTGATTGAACCAATCGATGGTCCTTCAATACCTGTTAGATGCGTCAAGCAATCTCTGATTGTGATATAGCCTTTAGAATATTTTGAAAATATAGGAAGGAACTTGCTTACCTTGTCATCGAGTGAGAGTTTGCCCTCATCTACATAACTCATTACAAGTGCAGCAGTTAACCACTGGGTGCTAGCTGCAATAGGTGCTTGTGTTTTTGCTGTAAACTCGCCCAAAGATTTTTCAAACACTATTTTTCCATCTTTATAAACGAGTAAAACGGCTTTTCCGCCAAGCTCTTTTTTGCTAGCTTCTAGTTTGGCACCTAATTCGGTAAAATTAAGTTGGGCCTTAGAAACCTGAAAGAATAGCATGAAAGCTATGGTATAACTGACTTTCAAGCAGGTTGAGGTGGTTTTAGCAGACATATTTTCCGGTTTTGTTGTGTTATAAACAAATAAATGGGTTTAGTACCGTTTTTGCACAGATACAATGTATTCAAAAAAGTAAAGCTATGAATTTATCCAATTATACCATTAAAGCACAGCAAACAATTGCTGAGGCCCAACAACTCGCTTTTAATAACAACAATCCATCTATCGAAACAGAGCATTTATTACATGTTTTATTGGAAGATAAGGATAGTACAGTTTCGTTTTTGTTAAAAAAGAACAATGTAAATGCTGCATTTGTAGCGGCAAAAGTTACAGAGGCGATGGTAAAGCTTCCTAAAGTGCAAGGGTCAGAACCTGGTGCTCAAATTGGGAGAGATCTCAATACTGCGCTCTTAAAAGCGAATAATATGCTAGCTACTTTTGGTGACGAATTTATAAGTCCAGAGCATTTGCTTTTAGGATTACTACATGTAAATGATAGTTCTGCGAAAACATTGAAAGTTGCAGGCCTCACCGAAAAAGGTTTAGTAGCAGCTATTAAGGAATTACGCAAAGGCGAAAAAATTAGTTCGCAAACACAAGACACACAGTTTAATGTGCTAAAAAAGTATGCGCGCAATTTAAATGAAGCCGCGCGCTCTGGTAAACTAGATCCAGTAATTGGAAGAGATGAAGAGATCAGAAGAACGCTTCATATTTTATCTAGAAGAAGTAAAAACAATCCGCTTTTAGTGGGTGAACCTGGTGTTGGTAAAACAGCGATCGCAGAAGGCCTTGCCATGCGTATTGTAAATGGGGATGTGCCAGAAAATTTAAAGTCTAAAATTATCTATACTCTAGATATGGGGCTTTTAATTGCAGGCGCTAAATACAAAGGGGAGTTTGAAGAGCGGTTAAAAGGTGTTGTAAAAGAAGTAGCGGAAAGTGATGGAGAAATTATTTTATTTATTGATGAAATACATACCCTCGTTGGCGCAGGTGGCGGTGATGGCGCTATGGACGCGGCTAATATTTTAAAGCCAGCACTTGCAAGAGGTGAACTTAGAGCTATTGGTGCAACCACCTTAAGTGAGTATCAAAAGTATTTTGAAAAAGACAAGGCCCTCGAACGTAGGTTTCAAAAAGTAATGATTGATGAGCCTAGTGTAGAAGATGCGATATCCATTTTACGTGGTTTAAAAGACCGTTACGAAACCCACCACCACGTGCGTATCAAAGACGAAGCGATTATTTCAGCAGTAGAGCTTTCTAATAGGTATGTTACAGACCGTTTTTTGCCGGACAAAGCCATCGATTTAATTGATGAGAGTGCCGCTAAGCTGAGGTTAGAAATGAATTCTATGCCCGAAGAGCTGGATACACTCGAGCGTCAAATTAGACAACTCGAAATTGAGCGCGAAGCCATCAAAAGAGAAAATGACGAAGAAAAATTAAAAGAACTCAATATCGAAATTGGTAATTTATCGGTAGAGCGTGATACTTTAAAAGCGAAGTGGCAGGAAGAAAAAGAAGTGGTGGAAAAAATTCAGCAAGCCAAAACTTTTATAGACGGATATAAATTAGAAGCCGAGCAAGCAGAGCGGAATGGTGATTACGGTAAAGTAGCTGAAATACGTTACGGCAAAATCAAAGACCAGGAAGCGCTCATCGAAACTTTAAATACGCAGCTTGGTACCATCAGTGAAAACGGCAGCAGACTGATGAAAGAAGAAGTAGACGCCGAAGATATTGCACAAAGCGTAGCTAAAGCAACGGGTATTCCGGTAAGTAAAATGTTACAGTCAGATCGTGAAAAATTATTACATCTAGAAGATGAACTGCACCAGCGTGTAGTGGGTCAAGAAGAAGCCATAGCAGCTGTTTCGGATGCCATTCGAAGAAGCAGGGCAGGACTTCAAGACCCTAAAAAACCCATTGGTTCTTTTATATTTTTAGGCACAACGGGTGTGGGTAAAACTGAACTTGCTAAAGCACTTGCCGATTATTTATTTGACGACGAGCAACTCATGACCCGCATAGACATGAGTGAATACCAGGAAAAACATTCGGTATCTCGCCTTGTGGGAGCGCCTCCGGGTTATGTGGGTTATGATGAGGGTGGTCAATTAACGGAAGCAGTTCGACGTAAGCCATATAGCGTGGTCCTACTTGATGAAATAGAAAAAGCGCATCCAGATGTTTGGAATATATTACTCCAGGTATTGGATGATGGTCATTTAACGGATAATAAAGGCCGTAAAGTGAATTTTAAAAATACCATCATTATTATGACAAGTAATATTGGTAGCCATCTCATACAGGATGCTTTTGAAAAAGTAACAGAAAAAAATATTGAAGAAGTTACCGAGAAAGCAAAAACGGTTGTGATGGAACTTTTAAGACAAACCATCCGTCCCGAATTTTTGAACCGTGTAGATGAAATTATTATGTTTAGCCCGCTCTTAAAAAAGCAAATTCTAGGCATCGTAAAAATCCAATTACAAGGGCTTCAAAAAATGGTTGCGCTTTCAGGTATCACGCTTACTTATTCTGATTATTTATTAGAGTTTTTAGCAGAGCAAGGGTTTGATCCTCAAATGGGTGCGAGACCTTTAAAAAGACTCATTCAAAAGCTCATTGTAAATGCGCTTAGTAAAAAGATACTTGCTGGAGAAGTAGATAAAACAAAGCCCGTACTTGTGGATGTATTTGACGGAGTGGTTGTTTTTTCAAATTAATTCGTTTAACATTTTGTTGGCTCAAAAATTATGTTGTTTAACAAAACCTTATTAAACCTTCGATATAAATTTGGTTCTTACCCCTCAAATCAAATTATGTATACCATGAAAAAATCCCCTCAATTTTTTGCGGCGACTTTAGTTGCCATCGTTTCATTTGTTGCAATAGCTTGTAACAAGTCTACATCATTAGAAAATGGGTCTGGCGTTCAAGAGCTTAATTTATTCTTGACAGATGGGCCTGGCGATTACAACAATGTATTTATTGATATTAAATCCTTGCAGGTTGTCATTGATACGGCAAGGGAAGGCTCGCGCAGGCGA
>JBIKIS010000051.1:0-13291 GCA_044361485.1 Sediminibacterium sp. | reverse complement strand
CGGCGCCTTAGTTCTTTTTGGGAAACGAGCCGCATGTCTTAATTTCGCAGCGCGCATGAATAGATTTGCTTCTAACGAATCAATTGCGCCATTAAATTCTTATAGATATGAGTCAGCCACATTTAAGTGAACAAGAAATAATCCGTAGAGAAAAACTGCACGCGATGCAAAGCGCAGGTGTGGATGCATTTCCGGCAGCATTATACCCGGTAACACACTACTCGGTAGATATTAAAGATGGCTTTACCGAAGAAACGGCCGCCAATTTTGCAGCTGTTTGTGTAGCGGGTCGTATCATGAGCATCAACGACAAAGGCAAGGTATTTTTTATAAAAATTCAGGACACCAAAGGCATTATTCAACTCTATGTAAAAAGAGACAATATTTGCCCAGGTGAAGATTTTAGTTTTTGGGACAATGTGGTAAAGCACGGACTAGATTTAGGCGATATTATTGGTGTAACAGGTTATGCCTTTATTACTAAAACAGGTGAAACATCAATACATGCCGATAGCTTAACTCTTCTCACAAAATCATTAAAGCCATTACCAGTTGTAAAGCGTGATGATGAGGGCAATGTATTTGATGCAGTAACAGATCCAGAGTTTAGATACCGTCAACGCTACGCCGATTTAATTATCAATCCGGATGTAAAAGATACGTTTGTAAAAAGAACAAAACTGATTAATACCATTCGTGAATTTTTAAATGCACAAGGAGCGTTAGAGGTTGATACGCCAGTGTTACAAGCCATTCCGGGTGGTGCAGCAGCGCGTCCATTTGCAACGCATCACAATGCACTTGATGTGCCTTTTTATTTGCGTATTGCCAATGAGCTTTATTTAAAAAGATTAATTGTTGGTGGATTTGATTGGGTATATGAGTTTAGTAGAAACTTTAGAAATGAGGGAATGGATAGAACCCACAATCCAGAATTTACCGTGCTAGAATGGTACACGGCGTACAAAGATTATTTCTGGATGATGGAAACCACCGAGCAACTATTTGAAAAAATTGCATTGGCGTTACATGGCACAACTGTTGTAACCGTTGGTGATAAAACCATCGATTTTAAAGCACCCTTTAAGCGCATAAGCATTCATGATGCCATTAAAGAAAATACGGGTATTGATGTAAGCGGCCTCGACGAAGAAGGATTAAGAGCCGTGTGCAAGCAATTACATATTGATGTACCTACAAATATTGGTAAAGGAAAACTCATTGATGAGCTTTTTGGAGCTACATCGGAACATACTTTTATTCAGCCCACATTTATTATTGACTATCCGGTAGAAATGAGTCCTTTAACCAAAAAGCACCGTTCTAAACCAGGGCTTGTAGAGCGTTTTGAGTTGATGGTAAACGGAAAAGAAATAGCCAACGCTTATTCTGAATTAAACGACCCTATCGATCAGCGCGAACGTTTTGAAGAGCAAATGAAACTGATGGAGCGTGGTGATGATGAAGCGATGTTTATTGACCACGACTTTTTACGTGCACTCGAGTATGGCATGCCACCTACTGCGGGTATTGGTATTGGAATTGACCGTTTGTGTATGATGATGACCAACCAGCCTTCTATTCAGGATGTGTTGTTGTTCCCACAAATGCGCCCCGAAAATCCAGCCAACTAAAAATCACTAGTTCGTTTATACAAATAAGTCGTTGAACAATTTTCCACCAGGCACTACTGCGTAGTGGTCTAAATTGGTGATGCCTTCTTTTGCAAGCACTTCTTCGTCGGTAAAAGTATGACCCGTGCAATCACTTGCATTTTGCCTTAAAATATAATACGCCGCGTCGGCCATAATATCGGTGGTGCGGCTCATATTGGCAAGCGCCTGACCTCCTAGTAAATTGCGAACAGCAGCGGTATCGATCGTTGTTTTTGGCCAAATGGCGTTAGAAGCAATACCAACAGCTTTAAATTCATGAGCCCAACCCAGCGCAAGCATACTCATGTTAAACTTGCTAATGGTATACGCTACGTGTGGTCCTAACCATCTTGGATCCATGTTAATGGGTGGAGAAAGCGTAAGTATATGTGGATTGTTGCCTTTTTTTAGATGCGGTAAACAGTGCTTCACCACTAAAAAAGTACCCCGCACATTGATGCTATGCATGAGGTCAAACTTTTTACTTTCTGTTTGTTCGGTACCTGTTAATTGAATGGCAGAAGCGTTGTTAATGACTACATCAATACCGCCAAAAGTTTCTACGGCTTTTGCAACCGCTGCTTCTATTTGATCTTCAAATCTAATGTCTACTTGAACCGCCAAACACTTGCCACCAGCAGCTTCTACCTCGGCAGCAGCCGTATAAATAGTACCTCCAAGTCGAGGATCTTCGGTTACACTTTTTGCTGCAATAACAATATTAGCACCTTCTTTTGCAAGCTTAATAGCAATGGCTTTTCCAATACCTCTGGTAGCACCAGTAATAAGAATGGTTTTGTTTTTGAATGACATACGTACTATTTTTTCCAGCCTAAAAACTGGGTAATTAAATTTTCGGTTTCTGCACAGGCAGTAGCTAAATCATCATTGACAACACAGTGATTAAACTGATGGCTAAATGAAATTTCATAACTCGCTTTGTTGAGTCTTGTAGCTAAACTTTCTGGTGTTTCCGTGCCTCTTAAAGATAATCTTTTTTGAAGCGCTTCGATACTTGGAGGTAAAATAAATAGGGATAAACTATTGTGTGCAAACGCTTGCTGCACATGCACGGCGCCCTGTACATCAATATCAAGCATCGGTATTTTTCCAAGTCCCCAAATGCGGTCCAGTTCCGATTTTAATGTGCCGTAATAACTTCCTTCGTACACCATTTCCCATTCTATAAATGCGTCTTCATCAATTTTTTGTTTGAACGCATCCACACTCATAAAATGATAATCTACACCATCAACTTCCTTTCCACGTGGTGCCCTGGTGGCTGCAGAAATAGAAAAAGAAAGCGCCGGATATTTATCGAGCAAATACTTGGTAATTGAAGTCTTACCCGCGCCGGAAGGCGCGGTAAGAATAATTAATTTTTGTACACCTTTTTCCATTGACACAAAGAAACGCTTTTTAGTAATAATGCTATCTGATATGCTCTATTTTATCCACTCGGTTTTTTCAGAAGCAGTTCCATTTCTTTTACCGGCAGCGGCGGGTTCATTGGTATAACCTAGGTAGAGAAGCCCCATCACCACATCTTCATCGGCGAGGCCCCAAAAACTTTTAAGTGCTGGATGGTGCGTCATGCCGCCCGTGCTCCAAAGTGCACTGATACCAAGGGCTTCGGCGCCAAGTAGTATGTTTTGCATGGCCGCGGCGGTAGCCGCGATTTCTTCTACTAATGGTATTTTTGCGGGTACTTGTCTTTGCATGTACACGCCTATAATATGGGAAGTTTGGCTCCCCAATTTTTGCAGGCTTTCAAATTTTGCAGTGGTAAACACTTCGGAGTCGGTGTTTGTTTTGTAGAGCGCCGCGTGGGCTTCACAAAATTTAGTGACACCCTCACCTGCATAAACTTTAAAACGCCAAGGTTCTGTTCGGCCATGTGTAGGCGCCCAGTGCGCTAGGTTTAGTAACGCTTCTATTTCGGTATCTTCTATTTTATTACCGTTAAATGTAGCTGGTTTACTAGATCTTCTTGATAATATGATGTCGGATAATGTATTCAATTTTTCCATGCTGTAAATGTAAGCGCTGTAGCTTATATTTATAACACAATAAATCAAACTTATGTTTTGTAAAAGCGCTCGTATCCTTTTTATTTTGATGGCTGCTTTTCAGTTAGCAAACGCTCAAACTATTGGCACCACTGTGTTTGAGTCTGGTACCGAAGGACATAAAACCTACCGCATACCTGCGATTGTTGGACTTCCTAATAAAAATTTATTGGCATTTTGCGAAGGACGTGTAAATGGAAGTGGTGATTTTGGAGACATTAATATTGTACTCAAAAAAAGTACGGATGGTGGTGCAACATGGTCTGCACTTTCAACCGTTATTGATTATAACAATTTACAAGCAGGCAATCCGGCACCTGTTGTAGACCTTACAGACCCACGTTATCCAGCAGGTCGTATTTTTTTATTTTATAACACGGGCAACAATGACGAATATTCCATGCGCATGGGAAAAGGTATTCGCGAAGTGTGGTATGTAACGTCTACAGACGAAGGTGCTACCTGGTCGGCCCCTGTTAATATTACGGCGCAGGTGCACCGCCCCAACCAGCCAGGCATTAATAAGGCCTATTCATTTAAAGAAGATTGGCGCAGTTATGCCAACACACCGGGCCATGCTACACAGTTTTTAACGGGTATCTATAAAGGCCGCATTTATGTAGCGGCTAACCACTCATCAGGTCCTCCACAAAAAAACTTTGAAGATTACAATGCACACGCTTTTTACACAGACAATCATGGAGAAAGTTTTTCGCTGGCTAACTCCATTGTTTTGCCAGGAAGTAATGAAGCAACTGCCGCTCCGCTTACTAATGGAAAACTCATTTTAAACGCACGCAACCAAGCAGGTACTGTTCGTTATAGATACGTTGCTTACAGTAATGATGGCGGTGCAAGTTGGCAAGAAAATTTTTTTGATACAAGTTTGGTAGATCCTGTTTGTGAAGGTTCGATACTTGAGATAGGGCAAAAAAAAGGAAAAACAATACTCGCATTTTGTAATGCAGCGGATGCAAAAAAAAGAAACAACCTAACACTTCGCATTAGTTATGACGAAGGAAAAAATTGGACAAACAATACCACAAAAAATAAAGCTATTGTAATTGCTAAAGCGCCAGAAAATTACAAAGGAGATTACGCTGCTTATTCAGACCTTGTTGCATTAGATGCAAAACGTATTGGTGTTCTTTATGAAAAAGAAAACTACAGTAAAATTGTTTTTACAGTATGTAGCTGGAAATAAAACTAGTAGCGTTTCTTAAAGCCACCACCACCGCGGTTGTCGCGACCACCTTGGCCATTACCTTGTCCGCCACCGCCTGGTCTATTACCGCCGCCACCGCTGCGACCCCTGTTGTTATTGTTGTTGCGGTTGTTTCTGCCACCAAAATTTTGCTGCCAACGACCACCACCACTGCGGCCGCCAGTTCCGTAATCATCTCTTTCAAAATTTTGATTGCGGTGTTTAATGTATGGCGTGTTGCTAAATTCCAATTCACCACCTGTGATGGTATCGAGTTCGCTTCTAATCGCATCATCATGCACAAGTTCTTTGTGCCAGTTGCTGTAAGCAAGCTTCATGTAATAAGCAATATGATGAGCGAAGCCCGCCTTTTTTTCTGGATCCTCTTGTGCGAGTGCTTTATTGATTACCACTTCTAAATTTTTTCCTAAGTGTGCATATTTTGGATGACGCTTAGGATAAGGAAGTGGATCTGGTTTTAATTTATAGGTTTCTTTTTGTGGAATCGGATATGGGCTATCAACGTCTAATTTAAAATCACTGATAAAAAATAAGTGATCCCATAATTTATGTTTGAAATCTTCTACATTTTTTAAATGCGGATTTAAAAATCCCATCAGTTCAATAACACCTTGCGCTTGTTGCTGACGTTTTGCTCTGTCTTCGATCGTTAGTAAATATTCAACCATCCTTTGTACGTGACGGCCATATTCTTTCATTCCTAAATAATTCCTTCCTGTATTGTAGTCCATGTAAATGTGGGTGTAATGTAAAAATGTAAACCCTGCGAAACCTGTAATGGTTGTGTAATTATTACGTAGGGTAGGGCAAATGTATGAAATAGTGGCTTTAAATCATTTTTTAATCAGTGGCGCAGGCTGTTTATCTTTGGGAAATGGAACAGATTCTGCAACAAATTGAGGCCTACAAGTCTGAAATGGCTGCTTTTGAAGCTACAACCCCCGATTTGGTTGAGGCTTTTCGTATTAAGTACCTGGGAACCAAAGGGTTAGTTAAGTCGGTGCTGGGTGAAATGAAAAACGTTCCCCCCGATCAGCGTAAAGATTTTGGTCAGGTTTTAAATGAATTTAAAGCTTTTGCAGAAGCGCGTTACGAGGCCTTACAGGGTGCAGCGGCTCCAGTGAGTGCTGCGGCAAATGCAGGTATCGATTGGTCTTTACCTGCCGACCCCACCGAAGTGGGTACCCGTCATCCTTTAAGTATTGTGCGCGGACAAATGGTTTCTATTTTTAGAAGACTTGGTTTTGCCGTAGCAGAAGGTCCAGAAATCGAAGACGATTGGCACAATTTTGGCGCCATGAATTTACCAGAAGATCATCCTGCGAGAGACATGCAGGACACGTTTTATATTCAACAAAATCCAGACTGGTTACTACGTACACATACCAGTAGTGTACAGGCCAGGGTTATGGAAACACAAAAGCCTCCTATCAGAGTTATTTGTCCGGGCCGCGTGTACCGTAACGAAACCATTAGTGCGCGCGCGCATTGTTTTTTTCATCAGGTAGAAGGATTATACATTGATGAAAATGTAAGCTTTGCAGACCTTAAGCAAACACTTTATTTTTTCGTACAAGAAATGTTTGGCAAAGATGTGAAAGTACGTTTTAGACCTAGTTATTTTCCATTCACAGAGCCTAGTGCAGAGATGGATATTAGTTGTCAAATTTGCAGTGGTAAAGGTTGTAACATTTGTAAGCACACCGGTTGGGTAGAAATTTTAGGAAGCGGAATGGTACATCCAAAAGTGCTAGAAAATTTTGGTATCGACTCTACAAAGTATACTGGCTTTGCGTTTGGTATGGGTGTAGAAAGAATTACGCAGTTAAAATACCAGGTCAACGATTTAAGATTGTATTCTCAAAACGATATGCGTTTTCTGAAACAATTTACTGGCGCCTTATAAAAAAATATGCTGCATAACACCAAGGGTATTGTGTTACGTGTTACAAAATACGGAGACACAAGTATTATCACATCTATTTATACCGAGCTTTTTGGTTTGCAACAATATATTGTTAAGGGGGTTAGAACGTCTAGTAAAAAGGGTGCTAACAAAGGCGTTTTTTATCAGCCCGGCGCTATACTCGAGTTAGAAGCGTATCACAGTCCTTTAAAAGCGATGCAAATTTTAAAGGAAGCCAATTGGGGTTATGTATACCAGGAAGTTTATTCCAATGTGGTCCGAAACGCAGTGGCTACCTATATTGTAGAAATTTTGCAACAAATTTTACAGCCCGAACCCCACCCCGAATTATTTTATTTAATTGAAGACACCCTCAAGCAATTGGACAAAGGCGGTCCTGTACTTGTCAGTAATTTGCCCATTTATTTTTTAATTCATTTGAGTGAAACCCTAGGTTTTGGACTGCAAGGAAGTTATGGAACGGAGACTCCCTTTTTAGACGTAAAAGAAGGTCAGTTTGTGAGAGAAAAACCAGCGCATCCCTATCTTTTAGAAGGGGTAGAAGCGCAAACGGCGTCTAGTTTTATGACCCTTCAGTTTTATAATAATTTAGAAACGATTGAGTTAAACGGTGCCCACCGAAAAAAAATCCTGGAATTATTTCAGCTCTCTTTAAGTTGGCATTACAAAAAGTTTAATGAAATAAAATCTTTACCTATCTTACAAGCAGTCTTACACTAATACGCTTATGGAAGTACATCACCACTCGCACCATCCCAAAAAGTGGAAGGAATATATCACCGAGTTTTTAATGTTGTTTTTAGCAGTTACGCTAGGCTTTTTAGCCGAAAATTTAAGAGAAGTTTATGTAGAAAAAGAAAGGTCTCATGAGCTTATTCTTCAGCTACAATCAGATATAAAAAACAATATCAAACTCATTGATTCTGTTGTTTTACGCGACAAATCAATGTTAACAGAATTTGATACTGCTGTCGTTTATTTAATGGCAAATAAACAAATTTCTCTGGATAGCTTATATCAAAATTTGCCACCAAGTGTGTTTCGTTTTTTAAGTAAAAATGACACTTATGACCAAATGAAAAGCTCTGCGTCACTGCGGTATATTAAAGATTCAGTTTTATTAGATAAGATTTTACAGTATGCTAGTGATTGTGAAGCTGCAGAAGCAAGGAGCAGTTCAATGGAGACAGAATTTGTGTTGGGAGAATATTCGAAAGAGTTGTACAAATGGATGCCGCAGTCTGTTGCTATGGAGAAAATAATTATTGAAAGATCTGGAATCAATACGGTTGTTAACAGAGAAAATACATCTCAATTATTAGTTGATTCGGCTCAGGTTGTTTTTTTGAAAAGTGCACAGAAGCCAAAACAAATTATTTATTGTTCGGAAGCTTTTTCAGAACAAATAAAAACGGAAGTACTTCCAAAAATCAATCGAAGAATAGGGCTACTAATAAATACAGTGAGGTTTATGGGAGTTGCCAAACAAAGTGGATTATCACTACTTGAATACATAGAACAAAAAGAAGAAAAGCATTGATATGGAAGTACATCATCACTCGCACCATCCCAAAAAGTGGAAGGAATATATCACCGAGTTTTTAATGTTGTTTTTAGCGGTGAGCCTCGGTTTTATGGCCGAAAATATTAGAGAAGGATACATAGAAAAAGAAAGATCTCATGAACTTGTAACAAGTTTTATTAGAGACGTAGAATTAAACATCGTTTTAATGGACTCTCTTATTCAGTCAAATAAAAAGTCGCTATTAAAATCCGATTCAATTGCCTTATATATTGTAAAAACAAAAAAAGACATTGATTTGAACCTTGTATATGAGATTCCTGTCTTGAGTTATAGATATTTAAATAACAATGACACATATGATCAAATGAAAAGCTCTGGTTCTTTGCGTTATGTAAAAGATACCATTTTGTTGCGCAAAATGATTGAGTATAGTAATTTAAGTAAAGCAACAGAATTCAGAAGTGTCACCCAGGAGTATGATTATACAAAGAATGAATTTCAAAACACCTTGAATAAATATATTCCTATTGAAATAGCTGCAAATAAGCATTCAACATCAATTACATCCATAAAATTTCACAAACTTTTTTCGTCCGATTCTAATCACGTAAAATTTTTCCAAGAAACAAAAGACCTTGTGAATGGTAAAACATTTATGCTTGATAATTCTATGCTTCCAACATTTAAAAAAGAGATTGTTCCGGTAATTTATCGAAAAACATCTCTTATGTATGCTTCAATGAATTTCATGTATATGACGAGAAGGTCTGCTATAGAGTTATTAGAATACTACAAAACCCACAATCAACATTGATATGGAAGTACATCATCACTCGCACCATCCCAAAAAGTGGAAGGAATATATCACCGAGTTTTTAATGTTATTTTTAGCGGTGAGCCTAGGGTTTATGGCAGAAAATGTTAGGGAGCACCAAATCGTTGCGCACCAAACAGAAAGTGTTATTGCGCAGTTATATCATGAATTGCAAAAAGACACGGCTAGTTTGCATAAAATTGATTTGGTGCATGACAAACAAGATACTGCTACGATTGTATTAGAAAACTATATTTTAAATACCGATTTAGAAGCCAATAAAGTCAACTTCTTTTATTTACATAATTATTTGTGTACAAGAGAGGGCATTTTTGAAACAAATTGTATTGCACTCGATCAATTAAAATTTGCCGGTATTTTAAAAAATGTAAAAGACAGCAAGTTGCGCGATTGTATTGAAAAATATGATTTGAAGCTCTTGCAACTTAAAGACCGCACAGAAAGAGAAGTGGACTTTATGAACCGCTATATGGACGATATTCGTATTGCTCCTTTTGATTATTACTTTCGAACAGCTAGGGACACTTCAGATTCATTTATTAACGTTAAGGGCAGCACAAAGAGTTCAGCATTAATAAACTACCGCAACAAAACCTGGGACTTTGTTTTGAACAAAACTTTTTTACCCGATAACCTTACTTTAAAAGCTTTTGATAAATCTATCTATTTAAACAGAATGTTACAGCTCAACGGTATTAGGATGTCAACAGATATAATTCAAAAAAATGGAATTTATAAAGATGGCATTGAACTTTTACAAAATATTGAGCGTGTCTATCCTGATATTAATAGTGTGCATTAAATAATTTTTTCGACGTAAGTTTTGGTCTCTAATTGACCAGCAGAACTTAAGTTTTTAATCAGTGAAAGTCCTGGCCTTTTCCCCAGCTCAATACTGCCAAGCTTGTCTTCCATTTGAAGGGCGCGCGCGCCATTACTTGTAATCCAGGTTAGCATTTCTGCAAGTGGTATTTGTGAATTATGCGCTTGAATCTTTTTTAATTCATCCAGCATATTTAATGACCAGTTGCTCGCATAGCTATCTGTTCCTATTACAATATTTGCATGTTGTTCTCGTAGTAATTGAACCGGCGGCATGGTGTTTTCGATGTACTGGTTGGCATTAGAGCATAAGCACCAATAGGCATCAGTATTAGCGGCTTGCACAGCTTTAATATCTGATTGCGAAGTAAAACTATTGTGCACCCAAATTGTTTTTGCAGTATCTTTTAAATAAGGAAGCACCGATTGTAAACTTGTCGTTTTTGTTGGCGTAAAAAAATCCAAATCAACACCTACTCTTGCATACATGTCTACAAACGCGCCTTTTTTATTTTCAAAAAAATCATTCTCCGCTTTCGTTTCTTGGTTGTGTATGCTAACGGTATGTGATCCGTAATTTTTTGCAAGTAATTCAAGTAAGGGTGATGGAACAGAGTAGGATGCGTGCGGAATAACCACTGCTTTTAAATTTGCTGCTTCATATTGCGCCTGCAATAAAAGACCTTCGTTCATTTTTTGAGTAGCAAGTAATGGATCTAAGCCATAGATTTCTACAAAATTATAATATGCGATTTTGCCTTTTGTTTTTGCTGCAATCGTATCAGCTGTATTACAAATATCACCCACTGCTACAATACCATTATTGTACATTTCAGTTTCAGCGGCTTCGATAGCTGCTTCTATCACTTCTTGAGCGGCTGCACGTTTTGGCACTATTTGTTTTACAAATTCTGATAAACCAGTCTCCGTTGGAATCGCATCTTTTAAATGAGATAATTCTAAATGGCAATGTGCATTTATAAAGCCTGGGCAAAGAAGCCCATCAAGTTCTTGAATATCCTCTCCAGCTTCTGATGCAGGGATTATATCTACAATGTTTCCATCCTTTGTTGTAACAACAACCCTGTTGCCACCCTCTATTATTGTGTGTCCAGTAAAAAGTGATTGTGGTTTAAATTTGTGGTACATAGTTACAAGGGTAAATTATTAAATACCACCAATTGAAATTGGGTGCGACTTTTGTTTTGTTGAATTTGCTGCATGAGTCCAAGTTCTAATTTAATACTTGGGCCTACTTGATACCCAATAGCACCATACACTCTATTTCTGTCAAATAAAGTAGACGTCGTATGCATAAATATTTCATTGTACATAGAAGCATACCAAGTTTTGGCACTCATTTCTTTTTTGCTAATTGGCAAGTTTAAGCCTAAAAAATAGCGGAACCTAACTTTAAAATTATCAGGCATAAAACGCTCTTCTAAACGGTAGCGGTGTTGAAGGTAAAGTCGTCCAATATTTTGCTTGGTTAAAAACTGCTGGTAAGTACGCCATTCAATTTGCCTCGTTTTAATATTGGTGCCAGCTGTATACGGTTCCGATTGAATATACCCTACGCCTAAAAGTAAGTTGTTGTTACCCGGGGTTAAATTTTTTCCAATGCCTGTTCTAATTAATAACTGTTCAAGATCACCAAAGGCATTGTAATTTCTATGCTGAATTTCATTGGTCCAAATCCAATCCTTTTTAAATGACTGGTTTCCAAAATAAATGAGCCAATTACCAGTGGGAGATGTTTGCGCATACCCAACAATTTGTAGGAGTAAACCCAGCACAACCAATGACGCAAATCTCTTCATAGACTATAAAATTACAACATTTGGTACGGATGGGCTACTTGTGGGAAGATTAAATATAAAAGAGTTGAGTAAATAAAATGATCGCAGCAATAATAATTGAAATTCCTAGAAGAAATTTTTTGTGTGATTCTTTCGGAAACTTCAATAAAATAAGAGAAGCCAATGAAACGATAAGTAGAGTAGTAACAATGACTAAAAAATTATTTTTAATCCAGGTATTTGAAAGTAATCTTGCTATTAATAATAGAGCAAGACAAATAAAGGGTATTGATTTCAACAATTTTTCTTTTCTCATGCTTACTGATTTTTGTGGTTTTACACTTATTTGCAGCTAAATTACAGTTATCTCCAGCAGTTTTTTGATAAAATATTGAAGTACCGTGACACAATATTCCAAATGTAAAAGTAACGTCTAATGCAGAACATCCCAAGTGCATTATAGTTGCTTCAGCAGCAACTGACAAGATACAATTAACTCTAATTTTTTCGCAATCATCAAATATGAAATTTAAAGTGACTGGCTTTGAATGAAACTGATTTTTATTACTTATTTGTTCAAAGGTTTTTAGTACAGCAGCTTTTTTTCTTCATTTGTGTATGCATTAAAATCGTATTTTTTCCAAAGCTGCCTCATAATATTGGATAATTGAATGTATGCAAAACGAAATTCTTCATTATTGTTATAGCCATATACCTTATACATTAAGTTAGCTTCTTCATTAGAAATTTTTCCATCTTTCAGTAAACTGGACAATAAGGTATAATCTTCAACAGAATTGAATTGATTTTTCATTTTAAATACATAATCTTGAAAAAGAGGGTCTTTGTGTATATCACTGATAGAGCCTTTAGTAATTTCTTCTGTAGACTCCTTTTTACATCCGACTATGCTTAAAGAGAAAAAGATAATGACAAAAGCTCCGGAGAGCATGCCATTTCTAATTGATATTTCATGTCTCATGTGGTTAGATTTTAGATTAATTGTAAAGATTCTAGACTAAATCTAATTTTTTTTGAAGCCTTTTTGCAATGTATTTATACGCTTTATCAAGTTATTATCATGTCGATTTAAAAAAAGTTAGTGAGTAGATGAAGGTATACAGTCAAGTACGGAGCTGAAATATTTCCCTCGGCAGTATACATAAGAACAATTATCATATCATAACTAATTGATAATCAACATATATTTTGATGATTAATTTATATATTCAAATTTATCATTGAAAATCAATGCTTTACAAAGGTTCGCGTAAAATAAACCTCAAAATAGTTGGTAAATCAGTACAACTACCTCACCTTTGCCGTCCATTTAAAACCAGCGGGATAGCGCTGGGTCATTAAAACTAAATATTATGAGTAAACTTCATTTCACCACCAAGCATGCAAACGCGGCTACTGTTCAGCACAACTGGT